>DASWQX010000886.1:0-9969 GCA_036403495.1 Thermoanaerobaculia bacterium | reverse complement strand
ACAGACTCTGCCTTGAGGAGGGCTGAGGCTGTGGAAAACCCCTCCGGGCTTTTCCCCAGCCTCAGCCAAAGGCAACAGGGGGTAACCTGTTACCCATGTCTCCGTACACCCGTTACCCATGTCCCCGGTCAAAACACTCCCGGTGAGGGAGGGGGGAGGGGACGGGAGAAGAGGGTCGGGGTGATGAGGGCCCACGCCGAAGCTACGGAAACCCATAGCATTCCCATAGCATTGCACCCCATGAACCTCCACGACCTCTTCGCCATCCCCCGCCGCCGGACCCCCGAGAAACCGGCGCTCCGGTTCCGTGACGACGGCCGGGACGTCACCCTCACCTACGGCGACCTCTTCGCCCGCGCCGACGCCCTGGCCGCCGGCCTCGCCGCCCGGGGAGTCGTCAACGGCGACCACATCGCCTTCTTCCTGGGGAACCGGCCGGAATTCGTGATCGCCTACCTGGCGGTGATCCGGCTCGGCGCGGCGATGGTGCCGATCAATCTTGCCTACCGGCAGCGCGAGATCTCCCACATGCTGGCGGACGCCGAGCCGCGGCTGATCGTCACCGAGCGGTCCCAGGCCGCGATCCTCGACGAGATGGGAGTGCGGGACCTGATCCTCGCCGAGGAGCTGGAAGGCTGCTCGGCCGATCCGGCGGGGTTCGCGTTCCCCGCCGTCGACGGCGGAGACCTCGCGATGCTCCTCTACACGTCCGGCACCACCGGCAAGAGCAAAGGCGCCGAGATCACCCACGACAACGTCCTGGCCACCGTCACCGGCCTCCTCGCCGCCTGGGACTGGGCGGCGGCGGACTCTCTGCTGCTCGCCCTGCCGCTCTTCCACACCCATGGGCTGGTGGTGGGGCTCCACTGCGCTCTCGCGGCCGGCGCGACGGTCCTCCTGCGCCGCCGTTTCGACGCCGCCGAGGCCGCCTCCGACCTGCTGGCCGGTATGGCAACGCTCTTCTTCGGCGTCCCCACCATGTACGGCCGGCTGGTCGAGGAGCTGCGCTCGCGGGGACCCGGGCTCGGCTTTTCGTCCATTCGGCTGTTCTGCTCGGGGAGCGCGCCGCTCTCCGCCGAGACCTTCACCGCCTTCCGGGATCTCACCGGCCACGAGATCCTCGAACGCTACGGCATGACCGAGACCGGGATGAACCTCTCCAACCTCTACGCCGGCGCGCGGCGGCCGGGCACCGTCGGAGTGCCGCTGCCGGGGGTGTCGATCCGCATCGTCGACGAGGAGCTGCAGGTGCGCGGAGGCAACGTCTTCGCCGGCTACTGGCGGGCGCCGGAGAAGACGGCGGCGAGCTTCGTCCACGACGACCTCGGCCGGCGCTGGTTCAAAACCGGCGACCTCGCCCGCCAGGACCCCGAGACCGGCTTCGTCACCCTCCTCGGCCGCCGGCACGAGCTGATCATCACCGGCGGCTTCAACCTCTATCCGCGCGAGGTCGAGGAGGTGCTGGTGGGCTTTCCCGGCGTGCGCGAGGCGGCGGTGGTGGGCAGGCCCCACGCCGACTGGGGGGAGGTGCCGGTCGCCTTTCTCGCCACCGATGGGCCGGTCGAGGCCGCCGAGCTGATCGCCTTCTGCAAGTCCCAGATGGCCGGCTTCAAGGTGCCGCGGGAGATCCGTTTCGTCGATTTCCTCCCCAGGAACGCCCTGGGAAAGGTGGAGAAACACAAGCTTCCGAGCTGACACGCGGCGAGCACCACTCCCCGATCCCTGCTATAAAGCCAGAGTGACGAAGACCTTTCTAGGCATCGATCTCTCGGCCGTCGGGGCGACCACCGGCCTCGCCGAGATCCTGGAAACCCCGGAAGGCCTCTTCTACGAGTTTCCCAGCGGCTCCTGGCAGGGCCACGACGGTCTCGAGCGGATCGCCGCGCGCTGCCGCGCGGCCGACAAGGCCGCGGTCGACCAGCCCTTCTCCTACCCGGCCCCCTGCATGCGCTGGTTCCTCGGGCAGACCGAGGCTGACGCCGGCAGCGAGCCCTACCTCTGGCGGCGTACCGACCTCGCCATGGCCGAGCGCGTCACCAACCTCGGCATCCCCCGCGACACCGTCCAGCAGGTCGGCCGCTGCTCGAACGTCTGGCGGGCCGTCGAGCTGGCCAACCTCCTGGGTCTGACCCGCGAGACCGTCTGCGCCGGCAAGGGGAAGCTGATCGAGACCCACCCGCGGGTCGCCTGGGCGGTGGTGATCGCCAGCCTGGCCGACCGCGACACGGCCGAGAGCCTGGTGACCCACTACAAGGGGGCGAGGCAGGAGGACCGCGGCAAGCGCCACCAGCAGAAGGAGCATCGCGAGCGCATGCTCCGCCTCCTCTGCGACGGCGCCGCCCTCCGCCCGCGCACCGACGCCCAGCGCGACCTCGCCTGCAAGACCGACGATAACCTCGACGCCCTGATCTGCGCCTTCGTCGCCTACCTCGCCGCCCACGGCGCCGCCGAGCGCTGCCTGCCCGCCCGCCTCGCCGAGGAGACCGTCCTCCTCGAAGGCGCGGCGATCATTCCGACCCAGGACTGGCAGGCCCGTCTGTTGGTCAAGAAGGGCGGACCCCACAAGGCGCCCGCGGCCGCGCAGAGCGGCGGGGACTCGGCTCCCGCCCGGGCCTGAAGGCCACCCTCGTATACCCATCTCGCAGGATCGGGGATGTTTGTGGCCTGCGACCTCACCCTCGATCCCTCTCCTAAAGGAGAGGGAGGGCCCGGCTGGAGACCCGCGGCGCATAAGGCAATACGCTTCCGAAGGCGCCCCCCTTCTCCTTCAGGAGAAGGGTCGGGGATGAGGTCGCAGGCCACGAACGTCTCCATCCGCCGGCTTGACCTCGAATCCGCCGAGGCTGTATCCTCCCCGCTCTCGCGGTGTGACCCAGAGCTCGTTGCTCTCGGCAGACCGCGCATCCCGTCGGGGCGTAGCTCAGCTTGGTAGAGCGCACGGTTCGGGACCGTGAGGCCGGAGGTTCAAATCCTCTCGCCCCGACCATTCTTCTCCCTACAGGCCCTCCCTTCAGGCTCGACTCCAGCCATGATCCAGAGGACATCGGTAGCCTTCGGCGCCGTCCTGCTGCTCGCCGCGGCCCTGGCCGTGGCCGCGGAAACGGCTCCCAGCGTCCGGGACGGCGTCCGCTCCTATCGCCAGGCCCACGAGCGGGAGATCCTGGCCGAGCTGACCGGCCTGCTCGCCCTCCCCAACGTCGCCACCCGCGTCGCGGACGTCGAGCGCAACGCCGACCACCTGACCCGGATGCTCGAACGCCGCGGCTTCCAGGTGCGCCGGCTCTCCGCGGGCGAAGGCACCCCGCCGTCCCTCTACGGCGAGCTGACCGTCCCCGGCGCCAAGCGGACGCTGATGTTCTACGCCCACTACGACGGCCAGCCGGTCGATCAGAAGGGGTGGCTCTCCGATCCCTTCAAGCCCGTCCTGCGCACCGGACCGCTCGGCGCGCCGGGGAAGGGGAACGATCCGAAGGATGTGGACCTGACTTCAGTCACCGGCCCGCTCGATCCCGAATGGCGGATCTACGCCCGCTCGGCGAGCGACGACAAGTCGCCCATCGTGGCCATCCTGACCGCGCTCGACGCGCTGAAGGCCGGTGGGCGCAAGCCCTCCGTCAACGTCAAGCTCTTCCTGGAGGGCGAGGAGGAGCAGGGCTCGGCCCACCTGCCGGAGATCCTGCGCCGCAACGCTCCGCTGCTCGCCGCCGACGCCTGGCTCCTCTGCGACGGTCCGGTGCAGCCGACGCGCAAGATGCAGGTCTTCTTCGGCGCCCGCGGCGTGGCCGGCCTCGAGTTGACCACCTACGGCCCGCTCCGCCCCCTGCACAGCGGCCACTACGGCAACTGGGCGCCCAACCCGGCGGTGGCGCTCGCCCATCTCATCGCCAGCCTGCGCGACGAGGAGGGGCACATCCTGATCCCCGGCTTCTACGACGACGTCCGGCCGCTGACCGCGGCCGAGAAAAGCGCCGTGGCCGCCATGCCCGCCGTCGAGGCGAAGCTGGAGGACGACCTCGCCCTCGGCCGCACCGAAGGGAACGGCGCCCGCCTCGAGGACCGCCTGATGGACCCCGCCCTCAACATCCGCGGCCTGCGCGCCGCCGAGGTGGGTGAGGGAGCCGCCAACGCCATCCCCACCGAGGCGCAGGTCTCGATCGACTTCCGCTTGGTGCCCGACCAGACGCCGCAAAAGGTGAAAGAGAAGGTCGAAGCCTTCCTCCGCGCCAAGGGGTGGACCCTCGTCGCCGAAGCCCCCGACCGCGAGACCCTGCGCGCCCACCCCAAGGTCGCCCGCCTCGCCTGGTCGCTCGACTACGCTGCCTCGCGAACGGACATGAGCCTCCCTGTCTCCCGAGCCGTCGTCGCCGCCGTCGAACGCGCCACCGGAGAGCCCGCCGTCCAGGTCCCCATGCTGGGAGGCAGCGTCCCCATGGCCCTCTTCACCGACCGCCTCAAAGCCCCGATGATCGGCGTCCCCATGGTCAACCACGACAACAACCAGCACGGCATCAACGAAAACCTGCGGCTGCAGAATTTGTGGGACGGGATCGAGATCTACGCGGAGTTGATGGCGGATCTGGGCAGCTTATTGGAAAAGTAAATTCCTCGCCGTACGAAAACCTTTGTCGAAGGTGGTAGAGACGCTCCCAGGTCCTGAACGACACCCTTTCGGAGGCCACGGGGACCGCGGGACGTCTCTTCGAAGGGTTTACCGCTTCGTTGACCACCTCCCGTGATAAGGCCACAATAACGGGCGGTGTAGCAACTCTTCGGGGCAGGAATCAGCGGAATGGTTCGGCGTTGTCCAGTCGCGGGTTGCCGGCGGCGACGTTGTGCCCTTCGGCGGAGACGTTCCGTGGTCCCCGTGGCCTGCGGGAAGGTGTCGTATCGGACCTGGAACGTCTCTACCGCCTTCGCCGAAAGGATTATGATGGCAGTGGGGTTAGGGGCTCTCCGGCGGCTTCGAAGACTCGTGGCACCCATTCCTTATCTTTGCGGCGCCGCAGCTCTCTCCGCAAAAGCTTATCGAGGATCGAAACCGCGGCGCGCCGGCGTTCCTCGCCTTTCAGGCCATCGAGGATTCGAGGAACCACGTTATCCGCGTTGTTAAACCCGAGCGACGCCACCAGCAGCTCCCACTTGATCCTTTCCGGCTCGGGCGGCCGGTTGACTTTCATCCGGCCATAGCCTGCCGCGGTCTTGGCCCCGATCCCGTCCTTCTCTAACGCCTCCGTGAGGATCGCCATTGCCGTCTCGGCCCATTCCGCGGGCCCCGTCACCGCCAGCAGGTACGTTCCGTGCGCGGATAGAAAGGCTACAGGATTGGGATTGTCCCAATCGGCGGGAGGGCAGTCCAAGCCCTGATAGTAATCTGGATGATGGACCGTCATTACGTCGAGATCGAGCGGCAGCTTCTCGCCGTTCGGCACCCAGAGCGCGTCATGGAAAGTAACGTAGCCGCTGCTTTCGTGATCGCCGAAAAGAATCTTGTGCGAGGAGCCGATCTTACCGTCTTCACCGACTTTGCGCCAAGCGGGATCTTCCAGCTTCTTGTGCGCGGCCGCGGCAGTCAGTCCCTTGAGCGCCGATCCTGGTATATAGGGTACCCCATAGGTACGGTGGAGGCCGATCGAAACTTCCAGGACCGACTCCGCTCCGAGGCCAACGACCATCCGTCCCACCACGATCGCTTCGACGACCTGAGCATCAGGTTGCTGGTTCTCAATCGACGTCCTCCAGCGCTGGAAGAAGCGTCGGTAATCGACCGGCACTCCGATCCCGACGAATTGCTCGAAGAGCCGCTGTCGTCCAGGTCCCTTTTCCTCAATGTCGGACAGTCCCTTCTCCAGCCAGAGGCCGGCATTCGTACCGGCGTCCGGCTTCATGGGTACGACAGCATCCCTGAGGCTTGCCATTACTTCGGCTCCGTGTCGTCTTCGCCGAGGACAATGCCCCATTCTGACCGCGCAAGACGCCCATACCAGGTCACCGAGGCGAGCGCCTCCCGCGTCAGCCAGACATAACCGGAGACATCGGCTCCACGAGCGCGGTCGCACAAAGAAGTCATGTCGGCAATGCCGGCATCGACTCGTGCCAACTGGCGGCTGAGATGGTCCAGAAGGGCATTGAGGGGAGGCTTTCGCCTGGACTTCACGAAGTGAAGCGCTTGACAGAGACCCGCGTTGCGGATCAGGGCCGGCAGCTTCAGCGCCATTCCACCGTAGACTTTACGCTCCCTTTCATCAGTGACCAGCCTCAGGTGATCGAAAGCCATGGAGGCGCGCTTTTGTTCGAGAGTCATGGCTGGCCTCCGATCCGCACGAAGCAACTCCCCTGGCCGGTGGTCGCCTTGCCTCCGAGTTGGACGAGCCCCGTCGTCAGCGAGGCCACATGGTTGAGGAGAGCCGCCGCCGTCTGTTCGCTACGGCCTTTCGCGGCTGTGACGTCGGCCGCGACCACGAGCCCCGCGAGGACGCTCTCCGTGGGCAGCGACTCTTGATACCACAGACCACCCCGCTCGACGGTTTTTGTATCGTTGTCCAAGCGGATGTGGGCTTGGACCTCCATCGCGGTTTCGAGCAGGAAGGACATCATGTCGTCGTGGACCAGGCAGATCCGATTCGTCAGACTGATTCTCCAGTCCTGATAGTCCGCGGCGGCCGGAGGGAAGAGGATGCCGGCGACCTCGGCAACGAACGACCGCAAAGTAGCTTCCTGCGCGTCGTCGACATCGAAGTCGAGATCTTCGAACACGACCCTTCGACCGTTCGGCCCCGGAATCGTGAGCGTGTCGTTGAGCACGCAACAGTTCGCCATCGCGGGAGAGTCGGGAAGACGCGCCAAGGTCAACCCGGCCTCTCGCGCGCCTCGGGCGAACTTGCGGATCAGGTGGGGCGAGGTGACCCAGGCGAAAGTTCCTCGCAGGCTGCGCACGGGCAGCAAGAGGAGGTGAGCATCCGAGAACTGGACGGAGCCTCCATGATCGGACGAATTCGCGGTGTCCGGTCCGAAGATATCGCGGGTCCACTGCGAGTCCTGGCTCCTGGCTCGCAAGGCACCCTTGATGGAAGAGCCTGGAATCAGCGGGATGCCGGTCGGTCGCTCCCGCGCAATGGGGAGGTCGATGGCTCCCACCGAGTGCCCTGTGCCGGCATGGAGCGGCGACATGGCATGAATGAGCGTGAAGCGGGTGGTCATAAGATTCTCCGATCTCCTACAGCAGGGGGCGGAACCCCGAAGCCTGTTCAAAGGCACTCTCGATCTTGAGAAGCGTCTCGTCCGCGTGGTTCAAAATCCCGTAATTCCTGACAACGTCTGATAGAACCAAGTCGCCCTTGGGTTTAGTCGTGACCAGGGGCCTGACATCGGACGGCAGAGTGCAGTCCGTGAAGATAGCCACAGGGATGTACTGTGCCCGATCCTTTTCCCAGACGCAGACGGGCCGAAGGAGCACTGGGCTGGAGTAGCGCTCGATTTTTCGCCAACCCTGCTCGTCAGGCTGCGCGCCCAGAATCTGATGCTCTTCGGGTTCCGTGGGCGCGCGGTCTTTGAAGTGGACTACGATCGGCAGGCCCAGGGCTGCTCGTGGATACCGCTCGGCGTTCTCGGCGCTCGGCGAATGAACCCAATTCTTCTTCGGATTCTCCTTGAGGCGAATGGCATCCGGTTCAGGCCAGTGGGAGCGCCCCCACCCGCCGTTGGGGCGAGGTCGATCCTGGCGAATGCCGCGCAAGACGGCGAGCAGTTTTCTCTGTGCCTCCTCACCGGAGGTCTGGGCGGGGCCCAGGAAGATCCGCCGGGTACGGGCGAGACAGAAGACTCCATCCAGGGATGGCGGTACCTGCTGGCGTTTGCAGTGCGTCCGAAGGAAGTCCTCTAATTCCCCAAGTGACGATGGGAGTCCCAATTCTCTGGCATCTACAGGCTTGGGTGCCGCGACGGCGCCGGCTCCGCGCCGAGTCCGAGAGCCGGCTCCTCCCAGGGTAAGCCAGAGACGCAGGCTTTCGACGAGGAGAGCATGGATTGCCTTTTCGTCTGACGATGAAGCCAACGTGATCGACGACCAACTCTGGTCCGAAGCCGCGGCCACTTTGGCGGCGGGTTGACCCATGCCTTGAGCTGGGAACAGGGCATAGTTGAGCGGATCGGCCAAAGGCTCCCGGTACTCCGTTGGAGGAATTGCCAGATGCGATTGTGTCGTGACTTCGAGAGCTCCAGGACCGCCCTTCAGAGTGCCGTTAGGACCGAAAGTACCCGACGCTCCGAAGAGTTCCTCTTCCTTTGTCCGTAGCGTGTCCAATGATGAGAATTCATGAGCGTGCCCCGCACGCCACCAGGCTCTCAAGGCGGATTTCACCGCGGAGGACCGGAGCCAGGAAATTTCGTCAACCGTGCGCGTCTTGGCGCCTCCTCCAAAGAGACGAGTAATGAGCACGACCCGTGCTTTACAACTCCAGGCCTCTCTCCTCTTCGTATCAGCCGGCGCGGCCGGAACGGATCTCATGGCTGCTCCTCCCAGGTCCCGAGGGCCGCCAGCCCGAATCCGTCCCGGCGGTCTTGGGCGTCGTCGCTGAGGCAGGCGAGCCAGGACTCTTCGCACCAGCGCTGGATCTCCTCGGGCGTTCCGTCCAGTTCCACGAAGTAGACGCTGCCGGCGAGTGCCAGGCGTTTCGTCTCTTTCGGGCGGCCTTTGGCGAGATCCCAGCCGGAGACCACCGCGGGACGCGGCACGCAGGCGGAGGCGACCCTCGCTTTGACCGGTCCTCCCAGAGGCCAGGCTTCCCCGTTCCAGCCGGGGAGGGCACCTTTCTTGAAAAGGGCAGGGGTAAGGAGGATCAGCCGGGCTCGGCGCGTGGCCACGATCTTCTCTCGGACCGCTTCCGGCATCCGCGGCCACTCCTTGGACGCGGGAGACCAGCGAGCCAGGCGGCGCTCGCCGCCTAGAGGTGCGATCTGCCTTTCCATCTTGAGGTCCCGCCCGGCGACATTGGCGCCTTGGCACGAGAGGGAGAGAGCGAAACGGCGAGGCTCCAGGAGCGAATCGCCTTTCTGCAGAAACCGGAGGCCGGAGGTCTGGAAGAACATGCCGTCGATGCCCACCCGCTCGCCCGGCTGGATCGCGAGATGAGCGCGCGTTTCGATTGGTAAGGCTTCAATGCCCAGCGTCTTCAGATTCACGTCGGACCGATCGGCCGGATGGGTGAGCCAGGCCTCGAAGTCCATCCAGTTCCAAAAGGCGGGGAGATCCTTGGGCGGCTTGCCGTAGGTTTCCTCTCCTGCCGAGCCGACCGGGTGCAAGCCCTCCTCGGAGAGCGAGTCCATCGCTTCCCCTGGATGGAGCGGACACGGAATGAGCCGTCTGATCGTCGTCTTCTTGTCGTCGCCCTGGAGGATCGTCAGGTCGCGGGGCGCGGGCGCGAACCATTGCAGAACATCGTCGCTGTCCGCCTTCAGCTCGGCGAGCAGAGGGCCCTGGACGACCACCTTCTCCTTCAGATCATTCAAGGATCCTTTGGGAACGGTGAAAGCGCCGTTCTCGCATCCCATCCGGGTCCTCACCGCGCCGGCCAGCATGGACGGATAGGGAAAGCTCACGGTGAAGAAGTGGCCGCCGACCGAGGACGGCCGCCCATCCCGCGCGATCAGCGGATCGAGGGGCTCGACGAGCCAGACGCTCATGCCGCGTTGCCTCCGGGTTCGGTGGGATCGGCCTCTTCCCAGGCTTGGGCCAACAGGCGCGCCACGATCAGGCTGTCTACAACCTTATTGAGCTCCAGATTTTGGACGTCTGCAACCAGACGGTCCAGAACGGTTTTCGCGAGCTCTTTCTGGGCGCCATGCTGGGGCTGCTTGCGGCGGAGGATTCGTTCAGCCTCTTTTCGCACCAATTCCTGGAGCGACGCTCTTTCGGATGCGTCAGCCTTGTCGAGCAACCGCCCGAGCTCCTGCAACTCGTAGGCCGCGCCGTCG
>DASWQX010000885.1:0-2635 GCA_036403495.1 Thermoanaerobaculia bacterium | reverse complement strand
CGCCGGACCCTCCCAGCCGCCGTAGCCGATGCGGGTGGGGTTGCCGGGGAAGACGCCGAACGAGGCGTTGTCGGGGCCGGGGAAGACCCAGGCGCCGTCGTGCCCCTCGGTCAGCAGCACGTCGGCCTCGCGGCGAGCCGCCAGGATCGAGCTGTACTGGGCGCCGATGTTGAAATATTCGACGTTGAAGGAGAGCCCGACGCCGAACGGATCGTTGAGGTCGACGTTGGCCTTGTAGAGCGGATCGCTGACCTTGCCGACCAGCGCCGGCGAGAAGCCCGAGAGGCCGAAGCCGGTCGGCGTGCCGAACTTCGGATTGGCTTCCGCCGTCGAGTAGTAGTAGAGGCCGCGGAAATCGAACTTCGACGTCGGGTGGATGCCGAACTTGCCGCCGTAGACGTCGTTCTTGAAGCGGGAGGCCAGGGTGCGGCCGTTGTCCGCGCCGTTGTTGCCGACGTCGTTGGTGCTGACCTCGACATCGCGCACGCGCTCGTAGATGCCGGTGACGTCGAACAGCGAGCTCCCCGCATATTTCATCTGCAGGGCGTAGGCGCCGTCCTGGCCGGCGTAGTCGCCGGTGTTGAAGTTCGGGCCAGCGAACAGCCGCGGCAGCGAGACGCGGATCAGGTCGTAGGTCAGCTTGCGCGTGCCGACCGGCCCTTGAAAGAGCACGGCCTTGGCGTTGTCGCGGTCGATGTAGCGGATCTTGCCGATCGTGTACGGATCGAACATGCCGAGGTCGCTCGAGCCGATGGTGACCGCGTCCACCCACTTGAAGCCGGGGGTGAAGCGGGCGGTCAGGCCGCGCATCTTGATGTATTCGTTCGAGCGCGGATCGAACTCGCCGCAGTCGCCGCCGGTGCAGGTGGCAGCCGGCGCGCCGCCGAAGCCGCCGTAGTTGGTCCACTGGTTCTGGTTGAACCGCGACTGCAGGCGGCCAGTGACCTCGACGTTCTTCGACGGGTGGGAGGCGATCAGCAGATCGATCTCCGTGCCCTGGCCGTTGTCGCCGTACCCCTCGCCGGGGACGGTGGTGAAGTTGTAGACGCTACCGTCGGTGTGCTGGTTGCCCCACAGCCACTTCGTGTAGTCCTCGCCGGTGATGATCATCGTCTGGCCGTCCACGGCGTGCGCCGGCAGCGAGGCCAGCGCGCCGGCGGACGCCAGCAGCGCGATCGCGATCCTCCTTGAAAATCTCATATCAATTCCTCTCCTCAGAATAGGCCGTAAGATGGATCACTTTTTGCCGTAGACCATCTTGAGAGCGGCGCCCGACTTGCGGGTACCGTCCGGATTGCACTCGTACTTGAGCATCTCGTGCTGCATGTCGGCCTCGTCCGCGGCGCCCGTGCCGTTGCCGGCCAGGATGTCCATCACGTGCGGATCGCAGTCGGTGTCGGTGCCGCCGCCGAAGCGGTGCTGCCCCTCGTATTCGTTGACCTTGCGGGTGAGCAGGTCCTTGCCGTCCGGATACCCCTCGTTGGACTGCACGAGCACCTGGTAGCCCCACTTCGAGGGATCGCCGCCGCCGAGAGCGTCGAGGTCCACCGAGCCCGAGATGGTCTGGCCGGAGCCCTTGACGCGGGTCGGGATCAGCACCGCGGCCGCCTGCGTTTTCATCTTCTCGTCCACCTCGGACTTCACCTTGCCCAGCGGCTGCGGCGAGAGGATCACCAGCTTGTTCCACTCGTTGCCGTCGGCGAAGGTGACGTTGGTGCCCGGAGGGCCCTCCTTGAAGCCGCCGTCGCCGGTCTTGATGGCGATGAACACCATCTGCACCGAGAAGCCGCCGCCCATCCGCCACGGGTCCTCCAGCGGGGTGTTGAAGGTGACCGAGAAGTCGACCTTCTTGCCGTTGACCTTGACGTCGAACGCCGTCATGTCGAACGAGCCGCGCTTGTACACCCCGTCGGTCGGGTAGGTGTACTTGCCCGGGCCGTTGTCGTCCCCCGTGGGATCCTTGAACGAGACGCCGCTCTGGGCGAGCGCCGCGCCGGCGAGCATCAGGCCGGCGACGGCCGTCGTGACTCCCGTTTTCCAGAAATTCTTCATTGTGAGCCTCCTTGGTTGTTGCTTTGCGTCAGCCTTTGACTGCGCCGGCCGTGAGACCGGAAACGAGATATTTTTGCAGGAACAGGAAGAGCGCCATCACCGGGATGGCGGCGACGATCGAGCCGGCCGCGAAATACCCCCACTTCTCCGAGAAGCCGCTGACGAAGAAGCGGAGCCCCACCGGCGCCGTGTACATGTCCTCGCGGTTCATGAAGGTGGCGGCCACGATGTACTCGTTCCAGCCGGTCATGAACGAGAAGAGCGCGGTCACCGCCACGGCGGGCTTGGCGAGCGGCATGATGATGCGGAAGAAGATCGTCGCCTGCGACGCGCCGTCGATCACCGCCGATTCCTCGAGCTCCTTGGGAATGGTGTCGAAATAACCCTTCATGTTCCAGACGCAGAAGGGGATCGCGGTCACCGCGTACATCAGCACCAGGCTGGTGTACGTCGAGCCCAGCCCCAGCCACTGGACGATGATGATGTAGAGCGGGATCATCAACAGGACGCCGGGAAACATCTGGGAGACGAGAAAAGCCATCAATCCCATCCGCCGGCCGGGGAAGCGGAAGCGCGAGAAGGC
>DASWQX010000884.1:0-13745 GCA_036403495.1 Thermoanaerobaculia bacterium | reverse complement strand
GTAGCCGACGAACCGCGCGAGTCGCTTCGCGTTCTCCACCCAGACGATCATGTGGTAGTGGTTGGACAACGGGACGAAGGCCACGAGGTCGACCGGATAGAGCCGCTGGGCCCTGCCGAGGATGCCGACGGCGATGTCGTTGAGCTCCGAACTCGGCCGGAGCAGCGGGCGTCCCTGCAAGGTCCGGCAGGTGACTTCGACCAGGGCGCCTCCATCGGGGATGTAGCAAAGTTTTCGTCCCATATCCCCAATAAGACGTAAAATCTCGCCTCTTCTGACAAACCTCGGCGTATCAAAGACTTACAACGTCTTTTTTGAGGGGCGCTACGATGAGGGAGAGCCGAGCCCGCGCTCCGTCAGCCGCTTCAGGTAGGTGCTTCATCCTGCCGCAGGAGCTTCTCCAACTTTTCGAGACTGCCGGCTACGGCGATATCCCGGTCCGTCTTCAACGGCGCCGGAACGACGAGGCGTCCCGCCGCGCTCTGGAAGAAAAGCTCCGGACTACGGGGGAAGACGAGAGTCCGAGCGGCGTTGAGGGGTGGATCGTAGATGAACACCAGCACCTGATCTCCAATCGCCGGTTGGTACATCTCCGTGGACCCGCCACAATATGTCGACGCTCCGATCTTGAACCGGGCAAAGGGATAAGGGATCAACACCTTCTCCCTGGCCACCTGTTCCGAGGTCCGGAACGCTTCGGTGACCTTGACTTGCAGCAGGGAGGCGGGGAGGCCATCGAAGAAGCCGCGGGAAATACTCTCGATCTGGCCGCTGTAGATGGCAAGGGCTTGCTTTTCGAGATCGGCGAACGAGCGGTTCGGCTTGGGATCGATCCTCTCCGGATCCGGCGTCCCGACGTAGATTGGGCACTCCAGATCGGATTCGATCGCTCCCTGGCTCTTTCGCTCTTTCTTCACCCGCTCGTTCTCGGCAGCGAATCGGCTTAGATTCCCCAGGTCGGTGTCCGAGAAGAGCTGCCATCGCAGGCCGCTCTTGTCCGGAGTCGCGGCAGCCTCCGCGGAGACCCAGGACGGAGCGGTCCGCGGACCCGCCTTCGGGTAAATCACGCCTGGAGCCTCGCCGCCTGCGATTGCCAATCCGCCAGACATGCCAAGGAACAAGAGTCCTGCACAAACGGAAGGTGCAACGGTCCTATGCATGAATTTTATTGGAACATGCGCTCTCGCTGAAAGTCAACTTGAGGTCCCCATTGCGCTACCATACCCCCACCCTCCCTGGAAAACCGGGGGCGTGTGCCACCACGCCCCCGGTCTTTACGGTCTGCTGACGGCTACACGGTCTCGGCGGGTTTCCAGGGGGTGGCTTCCTCCTTTCGTCTCAGGGTCCTCCGCTTGGGGAGCGGCTTCAGGCCGTAGTCCAGGAGCTTGCTGCTGCGGGCTCCGTAGGTGAGGATGAGCCAGGCTCGCAGGACGGTGACCAGGTCCCGGGTCCTCGCGAAGGCGGTCTTGAGGTCGTCGGTGGCCTGGAGGGATTCGGCCTGGAGGTCGGCGCGCCGCGACTGGGTGGCCTGGAGGGCCGCCAGCTCGGCGTTGAGCCTCTCGCGGTAGGCGTCGACGGCGTGGAGCTCGTCCTGGTCCTTGTGGGCCTCGAGGCCGGCCTGGAGCTTGTCCCAGGCGGCGAGGAGGGTGGCTCTCGAATAGGGCATTGGTTGGGTCTCCTTTCCTGTTGTTGAGAGTCGATTACTGGCCGGTCGGGCCGGCGGGCTTGGGGGGCGTGGGGACGGCTTCGACGGGTGGCGTCGGGGTGGTCTTGGATTTGCGCGACCTCTTCTGGCGGACCGGAATGCCGAACTGCGACAGGTGCTTGCTGTCCGTCCCGAGCTGGGAGATGACGAAGGTGCGGATCCGGCGCGCCAGCTCCTGGCCGTCCTCGATCGCCTTGGTCAGGCGCTGCGTCGTCGCCAGCCGGTTGCCGGTGAAGTTCTCCTGCTGGATCTTGAGGTCCCGGGCCTGGGCGAGCAGAGCGGCCAGGGCCGTCTGGAGGTCGTCCCGTCCCGGCAGGAGGGTGGCGTTCATGGTGCAGGCTCCGAGCAGGGCCTCCCAGTCGCGGAAGACGTTTCCTTTCGCGGTGATTTCAGGCATGAGCTTGTCCTTTCGTTTCAGTTGGATACGTTGATGTTGGAAGCGGTCATCCGAGCCGCGCGCCGAAGTCGAGGACGGCCTCGGTGAGCGGGGTGAAACGATTGCCGTGGCGCGGTGCGAAGAGCCAGAGCTCGACGCGGTGGGCGGCGACCTTCGCCTTCACGGGCAGGGCGAGCGCCGCCGCCAGGCTGGCGACGAAGGCGCTGAAGTGCGCCGCCGATTCGCCGTTCGGAAAGGCGCGGGTGCGCTGGAGCACCCGGCCTCCCAGGTTGACCCGCCAGTCGGGACGCGCGGTCAGCCATTCCTGCACCCGCTCGGGCTTGAGCGCCGCCCCGGGACCGGTCCGCTGGATAGCCACCGCCGCCGGCGCCGTCCCGGCCTCCCTCTCGCCGTTCTCCCCGCCGCCCGGGTGCGGCACGCGGCGAAGCTCGGCCTTCACCTCCATCTTTCGCGTCACCTGCATCTTCATCGGGTCCATCGTGCTCATAGGGCACTCTCCTTTCGGTAACTCCCGGCGCCGTCATGGGCCGGAAGATCAAAATTCGTCCGGGTCGTCGTCGCCCACTTCTTTCAGGAGCGGGATCAGGCAGCGGTTCAGGCTCCGGAAGTGCCGCGCGGCCTCCGTTCTCTCGCGCCGGCTGAGGAACGCCACGGAGTGCGCTTCGTCCCGGCTCGCGCCGGTGAGCAGCTCGTCCATCGAGACCCCCAGCACCCGGCCCAGGCTCACCAGGGCCCGCAGCGGCGGCGAATGGGTGGCGCGCTCCCAATGGCCCAGGCGCTCCCGGGACACCCGGATGCGACGGGCGAGGTCCTCCCGCGACCATCCCAGCCCCCGCCGCAACCTCACGATCCGGCGGCTCAGCTCCCACAGCAATTCGCGACTCTCCTCCTCCAGGCTCTCCGCGCCCGTCTCGAGCTCGACCTCCCACGCCGGGTTCAACGTTTTATTCACTCCCACCTCCTTAGGGATCGCGATTAAGACGACCTGCGGAGTGTACGGGAGCTGTTTCAGTTTCGTCTACGCCGTTATGGTCGCAACCTCCTTCGATGTAGGACGGTTTCAGTTTATTCTGTCTATGTTCTCGGGAGGCGCCACGAAAGGCCGCCGGGAGTCGTGGCTTCCGAATACGCCGGCAGGCGTTGAGTCCTGGGGTGGAAGGAATCCTTACTTCCCTGGAAGAATTGCTCACCGGCCGTGCCAGACTGGGCCTTTGCAACGCCAGTTCGTTGCGGGCCGCGGGCGATGGCGCCATGGCGGCGTCCGGCTCGGTCCTCGGCCAGGAGGAGAGAGATGACTCAGCGCACCCTTCAGCGCACCGTCGCCGCCGCCGTCCTCGCCGCGGCCCTTGGGCTCGCCGCTCCCGTTCAAGCCCTTGGACGGACGGCTCCGATTGCCGGTCCGGCCTGGCTGGAAACCGCTCTGCACTGGGTGGCTCAGCTCTGGCCGGGAGCTGCCGAGAGGCACAAGACGCCGAACACGAAGTCGGACTATGGCAGCGGCATCGATCCCAACGGCGGCCACGTGACTCCGCCACAGCCAAGCACGACGTCAGACTATGGAAGCGGCATAGACCCCAACGGCTGATCTTTCGGGGGGCTCCGACGCCCGGGCATCAATGCCCGGGCTACGCTTCCAACGAAAAGCCTCCTGAAGGAGGCTCAAGATCTCTCCCGATGATTTCGAGCCGGCTTCAGTCGGCTTTTCGCTTCCGCCGTAGCCCGGGCCTTCAGGCCCGGGCGTCGCAGGCGCCATGGGTCACAGCAGCGCCGCTCCCCATCCTGACCGTTCCTTTCCTCGCGGTTCGTGCGAGAATACGGCGTCCGTCGACCAGCCCATGGATGGCGTCCCAAAGGAGCCCTGCTTGATCGATCACCCGAGCCGTGAAGAGGTGGTGGCCGTCTACGAGGGAGGGCTGTCTCCCGAGCGGGAGCGGGAGGTGCTGAGTCATCTCCTGGCTCCCTGCGCGCTCTGCCTGGCCGCGGCCGCGGCACCCATGGGGCTGGAACGGAAAGAGGCCCTGGCGGAGGAGCTGCGGATACCCTCGCCCATAGACGAGACCTCCTACGACGCCGCCATTCAGCGGGCCATCGGTGCCGCTCTGCGGCAGGAGCGCTTTCTCCGGCGGCAGAGGACCCAGGCGCGCAGGGCTCTGCGGGTGCTCGAGAGCGGAGGCCTGGCAGCCCTTCAGAAGCTCCCCCGTGGCCTTGGCGGTCTGGCGCGGATGGAGGCTTTCCTCGCCCGGAGCTGGCAACTCCGCCATGACGACCCGCAACTGATGGTGCAGTTCGCCTGGCTCGCGGCTCAGGTCTCTCTGCGGCTCGATCCGCGGGATTTCGATCGTTCCGAGCGGGTCTGCGACTTCCAGGCCCGCGCTCATGCCGAATGGGGCAACGCCTGCCGCGCCGCGAACCGGCTTCACGAAGCCGGCGGAATCCTGGGGCGTGCCCGCCAGCTCTTCGAGCGTGGGACCCTCGACGAGTTTCTGGAGATCCGGGTGCTGGAGCTCGAAGCCTCCCTGGCGGCCGACCGGAGTGAGTTCGGCCGAGCCTCGGCGACCCTCCTGAAGGTCGCGGACTTTCACGAGCGGCACGACGACGTCCACCTCGTCGGGCGGACCCTGGTGCAGTTGGGCCTCTATGCCGGATATTCCGGGAACCATGAGAAGGGGATCGGACTGCTTGAAAAGAGCTTGGCGCTGATCGATGCAGAGAGGGATCCAGGACTTGCTTGCATCAGCGCCCACAACCTGATTCTTCTGCTTGTCGAGAGTGGGCGCTTCCGTGAGGCGAAGACGCAACGTCTCATCTATGCGCGCAACCTCGTAAATGCCGGCGGCCGCATCAACGAGATCAAGTTCCGCGTCTTGGAAGCCCAAATCGATACAGGCCTGGGGAACTATCCTCGCGCGGTCTCCATCTTCCGCGAGGTGATCGCCGGGTTCGAAGAGGCCCAACTCCCGATCCTCGCCAGCATCGAGCGCCTCCATCTCGCCGCCTGTCTTCTGGCGTGGGGAAAGGCGCGCGAAGCCTCCGGCGTGATCCTCGAAGCCGTCGAGATCTTCACCCGCCTCGAGATCCAGGTGGAGGCGCTGCAGGCCGTCATCCTGCTGCGCAACGCGGTCGAGATGGAGAAGGCGACGCTGGAGATGGTCGAGGAGGTGGCGGAGTTCCTGCGGCGGCTGCAGATCGATCCCGCGCTCCGGTTCGAGGGGCGGGCCTGGGAAGACTGAGCTACCGTTGCGCGCGGTCCAGCATCTTCGCGACCGCTCTCACCACGACCTGCTCGATCGCCTTTTCCAGCGGGGACTCCTCGGATGTCGCGGGGCTTTGCGCCTCGGCGGGAACCTTCCATCCCAACTCTTCCCGAATGCGGAGAGCCGCCGGGCTCGGCGGCTGCTGCGACGGCGGGAAGGCCTGCCGCAGGATCTCGTCCGGGTCCACCCCGATGATTTCCGCGATCGCCGTGACGTGGTCGAACCGCAACACGATCACTCCGGAGAAGAGGCGGGTCAGATACCCTCTGGACTTCCCGAGCCGCTTCTCAATCTCCCGCCGGGGAAAGTGGTAAACACGGATCGTCGTACGCAGAACGTCGATCATGTGCTTTGTCAGAGGTTTCACCGCGGAAAAGTATACGGGAAAGGCCCAGAGGGAGCAAAGTCGGTCTCCAGGCGATCCTTTCGGTGAGTCAGGTAGCGACTTGTGTGGAGCGCCTCAGTCGCCGGACGGCGCGGGGGCGTCGTTGCCGGCGGGGCCGAGCCAGTCGCTCAGGCGGTAGGTGGCGGCGGCGTGGGTCCGCGGGCATCCGAGCCTGAGGAGGTCGCCGGGCGGGACGCGCAGGAGGCGCGCGAGCGCGGTCAGGTGCTCCACGCGCAGCTCCAGGGTGCCGTCCAGGAGCGTCCCCAGCGTTCCGTTGCGCAGTCTCAGCGCCCGCTCGACATCGCGGGTGGGAAGATTCGTGGCCTCGATCGCGCGGGCGAGGATTTGACGCAGCGACTGTAGATCCTCTTCGAGCATGAGGGCATTAAACCACGGCGGGAGCCCCGGGTAGAGATTCCGGGACATTTTTAGAGATTCAGGGACAAAATCAGAAATTCGGGGACATTTCTGGATAAAAGGGGACCGCCCTGGATAAAAGGGGACCGCCCTGGATAAAAGGGGACAGGAATCGATAAAAGGGGACGGGAGTCGATAAAAGGGGACCGTCTTAGAGATTCCGGGACAATTCTTGAGATTCGGGGACAAACCCGGGCCGGCGGCCCCTATCCCGGCTCGTCCGCGGGCGGAACACGGGCGAAACGTGGCTTGGGATCGATCCAGTCGGTGAGACGCAGGCTCGCGGGAGAGCTTGCGTCCGGCAGTCCGGCTTCCAGGAAGTCCTCGGGCGGCACCTTGAGCAGCGCGGCGAGCGCCAGCAGGTGGCGGACCCGGAGCACCCGACTTCCGGCCGCGAGATCCTCCCACCCTCCCGGCGGCAGCCCCAGGGCCCGCTCGATCGCCTGCGGACGCAGCCGGGCCGCGGCGACGGCGCGTTGGAGGAGCTCGCGCAGGGGAGTGAGTTGGCGGGACATGGCTCCTAAAGCCTACGGCGGTCCGGGTGGCGGCGCAACCGGCCGGCGCGGTTTCCTCGCGGCCGGGCACCAGTGATTGAGACAGCACAATATTGATTGAGACAACTTAATATGGCTCCGGACCCCACGAGAGCTCCGGCGTCGAAGAGGAGACCATGAACAGGAAATACCTTGGGACGCTCACCCTGGCCGGTCTGCTGATGATCTCTGCCCGGCCGGCCGCGGCGGGCAACGTGGTCAGTCATGGCGGTCCGGTGATCTTTTCGCCGAAGGTGGTGCTCATCTTCTGGGGGCCGGGCTTCAACAACGCCGCCTCTCCGGACTATACCTATGCCCGGACCCTGGAGGCCTTCCGCAATCAGTTCGGATCGAGCGCGGAATACGCGGTCCTTAAGGAGTATGGGGTCAATGCGGCGAGCCTCGGCTCGGGAACCGCCGACTGGTTCGACACCTCGACGCCGCCCATCAACGTCACCGACTCCACCGTCCACGCCGAGGTCAGCCGCTATTTCGCCGGCCATGGCGCCTACAACTCCAGCACCCTCTACGTGGTGGTCATCCCCAGCACCTCGTATTCCTCCAGCGGCTCCAGCACCTCCTGCGGCGGGCCGGGCCTGGCCTACTGCGCCTATAACGGCTCCTACAGCGGCGCCGGCGGCGCGGTCCTCTACGTCATCCTGCCCTATGCGAGCTGCAGCGGCTGCAAGGTCTCGGGATTTACCGACGTGCAGAACGCGGAGCTCCACCTCGGCCACGAGATCTGCGCCGCCCTGACCAGCGGCTGGTACGACAGCTCCGGGCTCGGGGTCGCCGACAAGTGCTCGATGACCTACATCTCCGGCGGGTATGCCTACCAGTACATCTGGTCGAACAAGGCGAGGATGTGCGTTCAGT
The DNA here is from genome assembly GCA_036403495.1 of Thermoanaerobaculia bacterium. Lineage (GTDB taxonomy): Bacteria > Acidobacteriota > Thermoanaerobaculia > Multivoradales > UBA5704 > DATARR01. The sequence continues at coordinate 6,178 of DASWQX010000884.1, read as the reverse complement.
AGAGGAGCGCTAGAGAAGGCCGGTATTGCCATTCCGTAAATCCGGCATTCCTGTGGCAAATCCGTTCCGCCATCCGGTAAGATATCCTGCCAGACCGGGACCGCGGCGAATGAAATCGCCCGGTTTCGAGAACAGGAGAGCATGTGGCGGAGCTCGGCGGGCAGATCTTCCCAGGACCAGCGCGGCAACCTTTCGAGACGTGGCAGGTGGGCGCCATTCGCCTGCCGATGTGGCTTCCCCGGTCGGGCGGAGATCCGTTCCGGCCCTGGGTCGCGTTCTGTCTGAGCCTGGATTCGGGCAAGCTCGCCGCCTCGGAGCCGGGATCGGAGGAGGAGGTCCCGTCTCTTCTGGAGAGGGCCCTCGCGGAGGCCGGCCGGAAATGGCGTTCCCGCCCGGCGCGGGTCCAGGTGGCGGAGGTGGCATGGGCGCAGGCTCTGGACGATCTCCTCTCGCCTCAGGGTGTGGCGGTCGAGACCCGGTCGGCGCTGCCGGAGCTGAGCGAGATCCTGGCGAGGCTCTCGCATCGCGCGGCGCCGGACGATCCCCGGCCCGGTCCTCTCACCGGGGAAGGAGTCACGCTGGAGGACCTGGCCGCGTTCGCCCGCGCGGCCGCGGGCTTCCTGGCCGCCGCCGGATGGCGCCATCTGAACCACGAAGACTTGGTGCGGATCGAGGCTCCGGACGTCGACGCGGATCTCCGGCAGTTCTTCGTGGTCCACCAGGGCGGACGCTCCGCTCCCGATCTCAGGTTCCTGGCGGACCCCGAGGCCGTCCCGTGGGAGGAGGAGGAGGTTTGGCCGGACAATGAAGACGAGGACGACGAGGACGACGAGGGTCTCGGGGATGCCGGTGAATGGACGGTCGAGCTCCTCAAGCCCTGGGAGGCGCCGCCGGAGGACGGCGATCTCTGGGAGAGGCACGGGCTTCCCTGGGCGGGAGACGGCTACATCCCGGTGGCCGGTTTCTGGCAAGGAGAGGACTTCCGCCGTCCGGATCACCGGCAGCTCGCCCTGTTCGAAGGCCTCCTCGCCGCGCTGGCGGCTACCGCGGAGGAGGATCTCGACTCCGGCCGCTGGGAGAAGCGGGTCGCCACCGCCGGCGGCCCGCTCGGGATCGTCCTCAGCCTGCCGGACGTGCTGGCGCCGGCCGAGGAGCTGCCCGCCGGTCCCCCGGTGATCTGGCGGATCCTCGAGCGGTCCCTGCGGGATATGCGGAAGCGGCTGGGGGACGGCGACGCTCTGGACCTGGAGAAGGGCGAGCTTCTCATCCCGCCGGCCGCGGTAGCGCCGGTCGAGCCGGAAACCCCGGAGGGCACCTCGGAAAGGCAGGCCGAGGCGGTGCTCGACCGCGCGTACGCGGCGGGCGGCCGGCGGGCGGTGCTGCTGGCCCGCGAGGCCCTCGAGATCTGGCCGGACTGCGCGGATGCCTACAACCTCCTGGCCGTCCGGTCTCCCGATCCCGAATCCGCGGCCCGGCTCTACGAGTTGGGAGTGGCCGCCGCCGAGCGGGCGCTCGGCCCGGCGGCTTTCGCCGAGGCGGCCGGGCACTTCTGGGGAGTGCTGGAGACCCGCCCCTATATGCGGGCCCGTCAGGGTCTGGCGGAATCGCTGGTGGAGATGAAACGCTTCGCGGAGGCGGCGGAGCATCTCGAGGCGATGCTGCGCCTCAATCCGAACGACAACCAGGGGCTCCGCCACTCGCTGGTGAACGTCCTGATCGGCCTGGACCGGGACGCCGAGGCCTGGGATCTGGCCGGCCTCTACCCGGAGGATGGTGGGGCCCTGCTGGAGTATCCGCGCGCCCTCCTGCGGTTCCGCCGGGAGGGAGATTCCGTGGCGGCCCGGCGGGCTCTCAAGCGGGCCGTGCAATCCAACCGGTTCGTCCCCGGCCTGTTGCTCCAGACCCGCGACTTGCCGCCGCCGAGCCCCTTTTTCGTTCCGGGCCGGGAGGAGGAGGCCGCCCTGTACCACGTCCTCTCCTGCGAAACCTGGACCGGGACCGCGGGCGCTCTCGGCTGGTTGCGGCAGCGCACCGCGCCTCCTCCGAAGGCGGGGAGAAAGGGCAAGGCGAAGAAGCGGAAGAAGAAGCGGCGTTGAGGGACATGGCGGGAGGCGCCTGGTGGGACCCCCGCCCGAGCCCTCACCCCCTGGCCCCTCTCCCTTCCCCTCCCACCCTCCCTCACAGTCGGGTACGGATCGCCCGGCTGCGACATCGTCTCCTCCCTTCCAGCTCCGGTTGGCATAGCCGTTGCTGCCAACGATGACCGTCGTATCTCTTGTGGGCTTCAAGGAAAGGAGAGGAAGATGAAAAAGTTGGGAATCATGGTTGTCCTGATGCTCCTCCTCGGCGCGGTTGGCGTTTGGGCCGCGGACAGCACGTTCATGATCCGGAACGACACCAAGGGAGCGGTGATGGTCTCGGCCGTCTGGAGCGGCGGCAACGTCCCGCCGACCAAGCTGGGGGCGGGGGAGTCGATGAGCGGCGGAATGTCCGTTCCGGCCAACATCGATTCCGTGAAGGTGGAGGTCACCGGCGACTGCAAGAAGGGGTCGCAGACTTTCAATCCACAGCACGTCACCCAGGCGATCATCCACTGCAAGGGCGGCGCCTACACGGTGATGGTGGGAAACGCCGAGCCGAAGCCGTAGCGCTGAGGAGCTTCAGAGGCCAGGCCGGCCCCCGCGCTGATCGCGGGGTGAGCCGGCCCGGCGGGTTTCATCGGATCTGGGAAAGCTTCAGTGGTGCTGCTGGGCGAGCATGTCCATGACCGCCTTGCGCTGGGCCCACTGGCGGTCCCAGCCCAACTCCTTCGCCTTGTCGAGGTTCACCCGGCCGTCCGCCGTATAGATCCCGGTGGCCACCAGGCGCCGCTGGCTTTCGGCGGGGAGGGTGAAGAAGCGGCTGTCGTCCGGACCTTCCGGCACGAAGTCATCGTTCTCGGCGATCGGCTGGAAGTCCTGGAACGCCTTGCGCACGCCGTTCACCACGTAGTCGAAGGTCACGTCCTTCGAGGACTGGATCACGATCTTGTCGAGCCCCTTCGAGATGGCGGCGACCTGCGCCAACTCGCCGACCGGGGTGACGACGACCGTCAGGCCCCGCTCGGCGGTGACCATGCGGAAGCTGTCCGGCACCTCGATGGTGGCGAAGCCCTTGTGGGTGCGGCCGGTGCCGCGGAAGTAGGTGCCGGCCTCGGGCCCTTCGAGCGACACGTAGCGGATCTCCTTCGTCGGATCGGTCGGATGCGGCTCGATGAAGGACTTGGTGCCGGTCGCGCCGATGTCGCCGTCGGCGAAGACACCCCAGCTCACGCCACTCCGGCGGACGCCCAGCATGCCGTCGACGGCCGACGTGGCGGGGCAGAAGCCGGAGACCGTGTTGTAACCCGCGACGCCGGCCACGCCGACACTCGTATAGCCGACGACGCCGTCGTTCGACAGGCTCGCACCCAACACTCCGGCCAGGGGAACGCTGACGGCGGAGCAGATGCCGCCCTGCTCGCCCTCGAACCCGTTTCCCGTATTGTTGGTGATCGTATAGGAGGTTCCGGATATGTTGCAACTGAGCGAGCCGCCGCAGGTCTGAGCTTGCGCCGCGGGAATACCGACGATCGCGGCCAGGAGGGTAAACGAGATGACTGCCTTGCGCATGATGAACCATCCTCCGTAAAAACAGAGCCGCCGGAATGGGGCTCTATTTCTATACGTGTTTAATTAAACAAAAACGGGACACGGAGGACGAAGAGACTGGCGGAGGCGCCGGGAGCCTGGCATAGTCTAGGGCATCCGCCCGCCGCGCGGGCTCACCATTCTGGAGGTCAGCTCATGCCGGAAGGACCCGAAGTCGAAACCGAAGGACTGCACGAGGCGATCCACGAGGAGCTCGAAAAGGAAGGAGGAGCGTTCCTCAAGCGGATCGCCCTGACGACGGCGATCCTGGCCGCCCAACGCGGTGGCCCTCTTCCAGGTCTCGATCGCCCTCGGCGCCGTCGCGGCCCTGACGCGCAACCGCTTCGCGTGGCTCGCCTCGCTGGTCATGGGGGCGAGCGGGACCGGACTGCTGATCTACGCATTCCTCGGGTAGGGAGGAGAGGCGCGCTGCACCCCGGCTTCCTCGTCGAGCAGAACCGCCGCCACGCGCTCGGGAGTCATCTCCTCGTCAGGTCGCGCCTCGTGAGCGCACTCGATGAGCGGCAGCTTCAGACGTCTGCTGGCCGTCGCGCCATGCCTCTGAGCCAAGCCGCGTTGCAGAAGGTCGGCCATCAGGTCCTTGAGCTTCCGGTTCTCCTCGGCCGCGCGGATCTTGACCGCGCGGACCAGATCATCGGGCAGGTCCAGCGTCGTCTTCATGGGACCCTTATACCAGCAAGCTGGTTTTCTGGGCTCGCTGTATCGGCCGGCGTTGCCTTGGGCCGGCCAGGACACACTCCAATCCGTCAAAATCTTCTCACGGGTGAGCGGTGACGGTCTGTTTGTCTCCCACCTCTTCCACGCGGGCGTTCCTGGCCGCCAACGAGTCCGGCACCAGCTTGGTCAGCACCGCCACGACCTTGTTCTTCCAGGGAGCGACGACGTGGTCGTCTCCCTTCTTCAGGGCCTCGTAGCCGGACTTCGCCACCACCGCGGGGTCGGCGATGTTCCCTTGAGCGGTCTTGGTGTTCTCGGCGCCTGCGCGCTCGAAGAACTCGGTGTCGGTCGCGCCTGGAAGAAGCGCGGTCACCGTGACGCCGGTATCCTTGAGCTCCTCGCGGATCCCCTCCGCGAACGAATAGACGAAGGCCTTGGTGGCGGCATAGACGGTCAGGAAGGGCGTCGCCGCCAGCGAGGCCAGGGAGGCGGTGAACAGGATCTTTCCGGAGCGCCGGGCCACCATGTCCCGGACGAACAGCTTGGTGAGCTGCACCACCGCCACGGCGTTCAGTTGGATCATGTCCAGCTCGGCCTCGAGCTTCGTCTCACGGGCGAAATCGCCGTAGACGCCGACGCCGGCGTTGTTGACCAGCACGTCGATCTGCAGGCCGCGGTCCCGCACGGCGTCATACAGCTTCTGGGGCCCCTCGGGACGGGACAGGTCGACCTCGACCGACTCCACCCGCGGCGACTTTCCGGCCGCGAGCAGTGTTTGAACGGCCTCTTCGAGCTTCGATTTGTCGTCGGCGGCGATGACCACGTCATGGCCGTCCGCCACGAAGAGCTTCGCGAGCTCGAGGCCGATGCCGCTCGATCCACCTGTGACGAGAGCGACGGATTTCTGCTGAGCTTCCATGGTGTTCTCCTTCCGTTGCCGGTGCGCGGGCCCGAGGAAAATCCCTGAGCCATCGCGGATCCTTCTAGCAAGGAGAAGGCCAAGCGTGATCGGCCGCCTGCCTCACCATGTACAATGTCGCCCCTTCGGGTCTCACTCCCGATCCGGATTGGAGGACGCGATGCGCTGGAGCCGCTACTACCTATACACCACCCGCGAGGTGCCGAACGACGCCGAGGTGATCAGCCACCAGCTCATGGTGCGCACCGGCATGATCAAGAAGACCGCCGCGGGCATCTATACCTACCTGCCGTCCGGCTGGCGGAGCCTGCAGAAGTTCATGGCGATCGTGCGCCGCGAGATGAACGCGGCCGGCGCCATCGAGCTGTGCATGCCGTCGATCCAGCCGGCCGAGCTCTGGATCGAGTCGGGGCGCTGGGAGCGCTACGGCAAGGAGCTGCTGCGCATCCAGGACCGCCACGAGCGGGACTTCATCTTCGGCCCGACCCATGAAGAGGTCATCACCGACACGGTCCGGCGGGACGTCAAGAGCTACCGCCAGCTCCCGTTCAACCTGTACCAGATCCAGACCAAGTTCCGGGACGAGATCCGCCCCCGCTTCGGCCTGATGCGCGGCCGCGAGTTCCTGATGAAGGACGCCTACTCGTTCGACTCCAGCCTCCAGGGGCTCGACGAGTCCTACGAGGCGATGCAGGTCGCCTACCGCCGGATCTTCGAGGCCTGCCAGCTCGACTACACGATGGTCGAGGCCGACACCGGCACGATCGGCGGCTCGGCGTCGCACGAGTTCATGGTGGTGGCGGACACCGGCGAGAGCGCTGTGGTGCGCTGTCCCTCCTGCGGCTACGCCGCCAACGTCGAGCGCGCCGAGACCCGGCGCGGCGAGGAGGCGGGCGCGACCTTCGCGCAGCAG
>DASWQX010000883.1:0-11103 GCA_036403495.1 Thermoanaerobaculia bacterium | reverse complement strand
CAAGGTCCCGTTCGCCTACGGTGGGGCCGAGATGCTCGTCGATTCCCTGCGCGACGAGCTCAAGTCCCGCGGCTTCGAGGTGGACGTCGTCGCCCTGCCGTTCCACTGGCCCACGCGGACCGAGCTGCTGAAGGGGAGCCTCGCCTGGCGCCTGGTGAACCTCACCGAGGCGGCGGGCAAGCGGATCGACCTCGTCATCGCCACGCGCTTTCCGTCCTATCTGATCAAACATCCCAACAAGGTGGTCTGGCTGATCCATCAGCTCCGCCAGGCCTACGACCTGCTGGGCACGCCCTACAGCGATTTTTCCGAAACCCAGCCGCGCGACGCCAAGGCGCTGGAGATGATCCGCGCCATGGACCGCCGCACGCTCTCCGAGGCGCGGGCCGTCTACACCATCTCCGGCAACGTGGCGGACCGCCTGCGCCGCTTCAACGGCGTCGAGGGCGAGGTGCTCTACCCGCCGCCGAAGCTCGACCGGCTCTATCATTCCGGGGATTTCAGAGACTACATCTTCTCGATCGGTCGTCTCGATCCGCTGAAGCGCTTCGATCTCCTGATCCGCGCCATGAAGCACACCGAAACCCCCGTCCGCTGCCGCATCGCCGGCACCGGCCCCGAGCGCGAGAACCTGCAAAACCTGATCGATCGCAACGGCCTGACCGGCCGCGTCGAGCTCCTCGGCTGGGTTGACGACCGCGACGTCGTCGAGCACTACGCGAACTGTCTAGGCGTCTACTACGCCCCCTACGACGAGGACTACGGCTACGTCACCGTCGAAGCCTTCAAAGCCGCCAAGCCGGTGATCAGCACCACGGATGCCGGCGGCGTGCTCGAATTCGTGGAGGACGGCGTGAACGGCTTCATCGGCTCTTCCGATTTGCCGAAGGAGATCGGCGCGCGGATCGATCTGCTGTACAAAGACCGCGAGCGGGCGCGCGTCATGGGGCTGGCGGGGCAGGGGCGGGTGCGGGAGGTGACGTGGGACCGGGTGGTGGAGAAGCTGACGGGCGCTACTTGAATACGGCCGCCGTCTGACGTTGGTGCAGGGCAAGCAGTTCCGGTTCGCCTCCGAATGAGATAGAATTAGCCTGCTGGCCACTTCTAGGCATGACTTGTAGGCATGAGGAAACACAACATGGAAGAGCACCAAGGGCTTGTTCTGTCTTTGACCGCCACGGATCTCCCGGCCGCATTTAAGGAGCGAGCCCTGAGAGATTTCGCCTACGGCTTCGGTTGGATTCCTAGCGATTCAATCGATGAGCCCTCGTTGTCAGCGTTTGCAAATGGGCACCTGATCGTTGAGCACGGTCTAGAAACTTCGGCTGTTCTTACGTTTTTGCGAAGACCTTATAGATTTGTAGAGTTAGGGACCGGCGAGCGAAAGAGGCTGTTTTCTCTTTCTTATAACAATCTTGTTGATTGGCATATCCAAGTAGAGTCCGATGCCGTGACGTTTGTTTATAACAGAGCCGAGCAGCCCTTGGTCGTAGAGTCTTCGCGGTTTACTGATAATAGGTATGATCTTCTGCGGCGCGAAGCCTTTGAGAAGATCACTGAAAAACGACCAACTTCTAATCTTCCGGCGTTGGACGACGCTCTGATAAAGACGATCTCCACGTGGAAGCGGATGCTGTCTGCGGAAATGGGATACGGTATATCAAATGAGTCGTTGTCGGCTCTCTTTAACGCGATAATATTTGTCCGGGCCACTGAAGATCATTACCGCTTCCGTGCTCGTTTGCGTCTTGAGCCCATCCGGCAAACTGACGCGCAGGCGCTATTGAACAGTTGGTTATCTCGGGAACATCGTACGTTGCAGGAGTTGTTCACTGGCGAGCTTCACCGGTTGGTTAAGAAAGGAATCCCGTCATTCCTTATTGATAGCGAGCGGCTTAAGGAGTTTGATAGCCTTAACCGGGACACGGTTGCCGCAATGCTTTCAGACTTCTACCGGAACAAGTACTTATCTTACTATGATTACGATTTTTCTGTGATCTCCAAGCATGCGCTCAGCAGGATTTATGAGAGCTATGTGTCAATCCTCCGTCTCGCGGATTCACCGCAGGCTAGTTTGTTTCCGGAGTTGCCGACTGAGGAACGGGATCGCGCTTTCGGCAGTGTTTATACGCCACAATATGTGGCGCGCTTTTTTTCCAGGTATCTTCGTCAGCGTATCCCTCCTGGAAGGTTCCGGTTGTTAAATATCTGTGACCCCGCCTGCGGGTCGGGAATCTTTTTGCGAACAATGCTCGAAATGCAAAGCGAGCCTGTCGATGGTTGCTTCGATGAAGCTCTAACCAAGAAACTGTTTGAACGTGTTCAAGGTGTTGATATTGATAAAAATGCTGCGCATGCCTCCAGGCTCTCGCTGGCGCTCCTGCATTTGGTTCTAACTGATTCGCTTCCAGAAGCGCTTGATATTAGGGATGAGGAGGCAATAGAATTTTTCGGCCGCCGCCAAGATTTAGTCGGAAATTTTGACGTAGTATTTGCGAATCCTCCTTTTGTTGCGATAGAGGGCCAAACGCCTGAGATGCGCGCCAGGATCTCTGAGTTCCTTGGGGAGTACGCTAAGGGCCGTATTGACACTTATATTCCCTTCCTGTTGATAGCTCTTAGGTTGCTGAGGGCAGGAGGTTTTGGTTGCTTTGTACTCCCCCATAGCTTTCTGGTCTCTAAGAATGCTGAGCCTATAAGAGAACTGATCGCTCAAAGTGCTACGATCAGTTGTGTGGTAGATTTGTCCGCGATTCGGGTGTTTGGTGACGTTGGCTCTTACGTTGTGCTTTTAATTTTTCAAAAAAATGAGCTATACGCAGTGGACCCTGGTGCGGCCACTGTGGTTAGATGCCAAGATTTCCCCGGGCAAGCGCTTCAGGATGCAGTGGATGATCGATCGGTTGAAAATAAATTTTACAGCGTCTATAAGGTTGATCAGTCAACTTTTCAAGCCAAGGAGTGGGAGTTGTCATCTCCTGCTGAAGTAAGGTTGCGCCGAAAGCTGAACGTGTCATCTACGCTTAATGACTTTCTTGTAATTAGGCAGGGCATAATAACTGGCGCAGATGAAGTCTTTCTGCGAGCGGCCACCGAAGTCCCACTGGAAGAGCGTGGACTCTACCTTCCCTTGCTTCGTGACCGAGATATGCGGTCGTACGTTGTCCCAGGCGATTCTGATATCTTGGTATTTTACCCTTTCTTGGAAGAGCGTAGAGTTCACGAAGCGGTATTGTCCGCAGACTTCCCAGAGACATGGAGATATCTAGCGGAGAACAGGGAGAGGCTTGAGGGAAGAAAGGGGCTGGCGCGTTATAGAAGAGCTTGGTGGGAGCCCATGTGGCCTCGGTCGCCGCAGGAATTGCTTCGCTCAAAGCTAGTGAGTCCTCATTTAGTACTTGTCCCCAAGTTTTCCTGGGATGTACAGGGCAAGTTTGCTGTTTCGCGTTCACCTTTTATGTATGCGAGAGAGGTGGGCGCAGAACGCGATATTTTGCGATATTTTTTGGGGGTCCTCAATTCGTCAGTTGCATTCTGGTATCTAACCTCTCGTGCTCATGTATACCGGAAGGGCTATTTGATGCTTGAGCCGAAGACGCTCTCCGCTTTGCCTGTTCCGGATCCCGGCAAGGTAGATCCTGCAAGTCTTCTCGAACTGTTGGATCTAGTCGATCGAAGATTGATTGCAAGCTCTGAAGGCTCGTTCGAGATCGGGCAGAAAATAGATGTCCTTGTAGCATCCATGTATGGTATGAGCAGGAATGAAATGCAGGTTCTGGGGTTTTCTTAGTCGTGTCCTCTATTAACATTTCGGCTGATGATTTGGGTGGCCGCTCTTCTGCAATTAGGAGGATGCTGAGTCCTCTCGTGGTCTCGGATGAAGGGCGTCGGACTCAAAGTACAGTTGCATGTCGCCAAGCCGCCAATGTAAATTACTATATCTTGGGCGCCTATGACGGAACCCGGCCGGCAAGCTATAGAGACTGGAGGTTTTCTACGGTTAGGAGAGATTTCCGTGGTATGTACTTCGAAGCTTGGAAATCTGTTGAAGATAGTGGGCTGTGGACCTTGTTTCAAGCTTATTTTAGTCTTTACCAGACAGTGCGTTCTGCTCATTCTGAGAGAGAAATCTTGGCTATACACTGTGATCCGCTCGAGGAAGCGCGTGCGCCGCATGCGCTCTATAAGCAAGGACCGCATTTGCATGTCAAGCTTGCTGAAGATCCCATTCCGCATGCCCATTTTGCCCTAAATCGTGGGCATCTTCCTGACGTCTTGTCAAGCGTCGGCTCCATTTCGAGTGCTATGGAGATGGCTTTGATCATGGTGAGAGAACAAGTGCTCGATCTCGACTGGTCGAGAGTTGCTTAATGGTCGGGCATGATGGGCGTATAACTGCAATAAAAAATGTTCGTCTCAGGCTCGGCTCCTTAGCGCTCGATCTCCGCTCGCAATCGCGCCAACTTCTCCTCGGCCACCTGTTGCGTTTTCTCTGCGCGGGCCGCGAGTCGCTCGGCTTTTTTGCGGGCCTCCACTTCTTCTTGAGGCGTGCGGAGCCGCTCCCCACTCGCGATCTCGAAGACTTCGATCCGATCCCCGTCTGGAGCAACACCGAAGAGGAGGCCGACCGTGCGGCAGGCAAGGCGCCCGCCCTCGTCTGGTTCGATGAGTTGGTAGCGGTGGTCCAGACCGAGTCGGTATCCCTTGAGCCGGAAGCGTCCTTCCGTCCCTCTTCGGGGCACGTCGACCAGAAGATACTCCTCGACTTGGATCCGCTCGTAGAGCGTGACTTTGTCGACCTCGTCCGTGCGGCGAATGCGGGCGTCGGAGGGGGAGACGATCTCCAGGATGAAGCAGGGAACGACGCCCTCTTTGACGACGTTGAAGCTGCGACGCTTCCGTTCCGGATTGCGGACACCGCGGATGATCGAGATGTCCGGGGCGGGACCGGGAAGGCCAGGCCCCAGCGGGTGCTTGACGTCCATCAGTACCTTGACGCCTCGCTGGGCGTGGAAGTAGCGGCCCAGCAGCTCCTTGAACTCCGCCATCAGGTCGGCGTGAAACTCCCCTTGGACCATTTTGTCCTCGAGCTGCGGGTCGAGAAAAAGCTCCGGCGTTAGCGGGATCTCGACCAACTCGTTGCTGCCGTCGGGGCGTTCCACCCAGCGCTGGAGGAGAGTGACGCCGTTCTCGTCGTCCGGCCATTCGCTCTCGTCGCGCGGGGTCTTCCAGGCGGGCTGCACCATGGCAGCGAGTATAGAGAGTCTCCCAGGGTAGGTCAAAGATATCGCAGGAGGGCGACGAAGGGAAACGATGGCATGGATGGGCGTAACGGCGATCGCGCCTATCCGCGCAGCCGCGGGATCTCCCTTCGGATCTCCTCGCGCGTCAGCCCGAGCAGCGAGGCCTGTTCGATGAGCACGTCCAGATCCACCGGCACCATCCGGTTGCGCGCGGGATCGGCCAGGCCCGCGAGGTCTCTCGGCGCGATGGCGGCGCGGATGTCGGCTTCGGAATCGGGGCCGGCGAGGATCCGCGCCAGCATCTCCCGGATCACGGGGTCGGTGGCGCCGAGGAAGCCATTCCAGGCCCAGCCGTCCGCGGGGGGCGGGAGGAGGCGCTGGCTGGCCTCTCCGAAGCTGGCGGCGGCGAAATAGATCAGCGAGTAGGCGGTGAAGCGATCGAAATCGCTCATCCTCTCGTAGGCTCCGGCGACGAGGGCCTGGACGTGATCGGCTTCGCGGTTGAGCAGATCGCCGTAGCGGGCGAAGCCCTCGTCGGGGTTATCCCCGTTTTCCAGCAGCAGGGCGAGGCGCTCGACGGCGAGCAGGCTCCAGGCGATGCCGGTGGAGAAGAGCGGCGAGAGGAAGCAGAAGGCGTGCGGCAGGAGCGCCCAGCCCTCTCCGGACGCCTTTGCGAGACGGTGCTGGAGGCGGGGGATCTTTCCGATCGGTCGCGTGGGACGGGCAGGCGCGAATTGATCGCGCAGCGTCGGGTAGCGCACGAGGAGACGGTCCCAGGCGGCTTCCGGAGTCAGAGACGACAGCTCTTCCCGCGCGCGTTCCTGCTGGATCACAAAGCCGGCGCTCACGGTGCCGTGATCGAAGGGAAGGACGTACATCCAACCCTCTTCCAGGACGTGATGGATGGCGGCGTTCTCGTCGGGGTAGGGGCCGGCGGGGAGGGCCGCGCCCGTGACGGCGGAAAAGTCGGCGAGACCTTCGAAGTGGCCGAAGACGAGGGAGGTGTTCGGCGCGGTCTCCACCCGGGGAATTGAGAGGTGGCGGGCCAGGAAGCCGCCGGGTCCCGAGGCGTCGATCAGGAGGTCGGCCTCGAAGCGGACGGACCGCTGCCGGTGCGTCCCGACGAGGTGCCAGCCGTTTCCTGAGCGCGTTTCCAGGCCGGTCAGCTCGACCTCTTCCACGACCTCGACGCCCGCCGCCGCGGCTTGGAGAACGAGGTGGTGATCGACGTCCGCGCGCAGCCAGTGGGTGTCGGCGATGGCGTCCGTGGGGCTGGCGGCCACCAGGACGCGGCGCTCGTTGGCGGCGCCGTTGGCATAGGGGCGGCCGGGTGCGTGGCCGTAGAAGGTGAAGCCCCGCTTGAGACCGCGGCGGAGATGGGGAAGCCGCTCCTTCCAACGCCCCCAGGCGGCGAGGGCGTGGAGGTCGTCGAGGCCGTACCGCGCGGCGAGGCGCTCCAAGCAGATCGCGGCGAGCGGCGTGGAGGACTCGCCGAGGGCGAAGCGCGGGTGGCGGTTGCGGTCGAGGAGGAGCACCTGGTGCCCCTGCACCTGGAGGACGCGCGCGAGAATGGAGCCCGCGAAGCCGGAGCCGACAATGGCGATTTTCATCCGCAGACCGTGCATCCTTCCCGCGGCTCAGCTCGCCCGGAGCGGTTCATGCGATCGAGCCGCGCCAGCCGCGCATCCGCGCAGTGGGGGCAGTCCGCGAAGCGGCGGGCATCCCAGAGGTCGGCGGTGACGATGCCGTCGAGGTCCAGGCAGCGCTCCAGGGCTTCCTCGAGCTGATCGAGGCGGGGGTGCGTGAAATCCCCGGCATCCCAGAGAGTCTCCAGGAAGCCGTTGCCGCCGCGGACAGGAATCAGCGCGACCCTTTCAGCGCCGCGCTCGAAGGCATAGGCGGCCGAGCGGAAAGCCCAATCGACGGCTTCCTCTGGCGGCACGAACGGCGGCGAGACCAGCACGAAGGCGCGCAGGCCGATCCCCGCTTTCCGGAGAGTGTCGGCGGCGTGGTCGAAGTCGTCGAGGGTCATCCCCTTGTTCAGGCGCGGCAGGGCTTCCGGGTGGACCGTCTCCAGTCCCATGGCGACTTCCAGACGGCCGGTCAATCTCTCGGCGAATTGGAGGCAGCGGTCGCCGCGATTGCAGATGATGCGGGGGTGGCACTCGACGGTGACGCGGGCGAAGGGGGCGGCGAGGTCGAGGATGGCCTGCTCATCTTCCGGCGGCACCGCCCGCGGCTCGAAGAAGTTACTGGCGTTGTAGAGCTTCAGCGCCGCCGGTTCCCGCAAGGGGCCGGTGGCGGCGAGCGCCTTGCGGAGCTGCTCGGGCAGGGCGCCGAGGGGCGTGGGGCCGTCGAGCGTCTCGCGCCAGAGATCGCAGAAGACGCAGGTGAACGGACATTCGGCGCCGGCGAGGAACACGGTGAGGGCGGGGATCGCGCCGCCGGCGGGCTCGCGCTCCTCCTCCCAGAGGTGCCCCAAGGGCTCCCAGGGATCGATCGGCCGTCGGGGAGCCCGCAGCGAGCGGACCCATCTGGAGGAAGTCTCCAATCCCCTACGCCTGATAGAGGCTGAGCAGGTGGCTCCGATACTGGAGAGGGCGGAGGTCGAACCGCTCCTGGAAGGTCTCCGCCGGCACCGCGCCGTGCTGGAAGCGCCGCTTGGGGAAGACGGGGAGGTCGCGGCCGGTCACCTTCAGAAGGCCGCGACGCAGCACTTCGCCTTTCAGGCTGTAGAGCGTCTCGTGGGAGCCTTGGGTCAGCTCGGCGAAGGGGATCGCCTCGGCCACCGCGATCACCCGCGGGCGGACGAACGGGCTGAAGGTGACGAAGCCGTGCCTTCGCGCCGGGGCGTAGCCGCGGACGCAGCCGCGGCTCAAGCCGCCGCTGTAGGTGAGGGAGTGCTTGATCGCCTCCACGCCCCACCCTTCCTGGTAGAGCATGCGGTTGTTGACCACACTGCGGATGGTCAGCTCGGGGTTCTCCTCGATCGGGTAATCCTTGAGGTTCTCGTCGCCGCCGTCGCCGTCCGCAAGGTGGCGCCAGCCGGGGTAGCGCGAGCGGATGCCCCTGAGCAGGGCGAGGCTCATCGCCGCGCATTCGACGTCGAGCGGCTTGTAGTCCTCGATCGCCTCGACGGCCGCGAAGGGGTCGATCTCGTCGCCGGAGGCCTCGATCACCTCGTGGAGGATCTGGAGGTCGGCGCAGCGGAGGAGCTCGCGGGCCTGGGCGAGGTCGGCGCCGCCGCCGTCGACGGCGAGGGTGAAGGCCTTCAGCCTCGCCGGGCTCTGACCGGCGGCGAGCAGCTCGTGGTGGAGCGCCAGCAGAAGAGCGCCGCTGTCCATGCCGCCGGAGAAGAGGACGCCCAGCGGCTCCTTCGCGGGTAGGGCGGCCAGCCAGAGGTGGATCTCCTCGCAGAGAGCCCGGACGTAGGCCTCGCCGATGACGTCGAGGTCCGGCGGGAGCACCTCGCGCGGCGGATCGAAGAAGCGGCGGTAGACGGGGTTGGGATCGGGACAGCCGACGAGCTGGATCTCGGTGACGTGGTGGGCCGGGATCATGCGCGTGTACGAGGGGTGGAACTGATCGCCGTGACCCTCGCGCTCCAGGGCGTCGTGGATCTGGTCGATGCGGTCGGCCACCACCAGCATCGGGCCGTCCTTCTCCTTGGCGAGGAAGTAGCGGAGCGGCCGGTCGAGGCTGCGCGCCAGGCGCACCCGCTGGCCGTCGCGGGCGAGCAGGGCGAAGGAGCCTTCGATCCGGAGGACGTCCTCGGGGTTGTCCGAGAGGAGGAGGGCGCGGGCGTCGTCCACCGGCAGATTGAGGATCTGCTGGTCGGCGTCGGCGACGAGGTTGAGGACGCGAGCGATGGTCTTGTATTGCATCATGGGGAGTCTCCCGGGTAGGTGTCTTCAGGCCGATGAGTCTAGCGTGCCCTCGGGGCGCCGGACGCCGACGACCGTCTCGTCTTCCATCGAATAGCCGGCGTCAGCCCAGGCGTCGATCCCCCCTTCGAGCGGGCGGACCCGGGTGAAGCCTTTGTCCATCAGTGCGCGAGCCACACGGGCCGCGGAGGCTTCGTTCGGTCAGGCACAGTAGAGGATGATCTCGCGGTCGCGCGGGAGCTCGCCGAGGTGCGTGTCGATCTCGTCGATCGTCATCTTCAGGGCGCCCGGCACGCGGCGCGGATCGTGGAGCTGGGAGGAGCGGTTGCGCACGTCGACCACCAGCGGCGCCTTCCCCGCGTCCATCAGCCGCTTCAGCTCGGAGACGGGGATGCGGGCAAGGCGGAGGATCTTCTGCACCCGCCGCCGCTGCCACCACTTCCACAGGACGACCAGCGCCAAGGCGGCCGCGATCACCACGCCGGACCAGAAACCGAGGGCTTCCAGGTGCTCGATCACCTGGTTGACGGCGTGGTGGAAGACGAAGCCGGCGAGCAGGCCGGAGCCGAGCCAGAGGAGGCCGCCGAGGCCGTCCCAGAAGAGGAAGGAGGCCACGGACTTGTTCATTGCGCCGGCCAGCGGCGGCGCGATCATGCTGTAGCCGGGGATGAACTTGGCGTAGAGCAGCGACGGCATGCCGGCGCGCTCGAAGAGGTCCTCGGTGCCCCGGACGCAGGAGTCGGGGGAGAGCGAGAGGCGGCAGACCGTGCGCAGCACCCGGTGCCCCTGCCAGCGCCCCGCCGCGAACCAGACCGAATCGGCGAGGAGCGTGGCGATGAACGCCATGGTGAGGACCGGCAGGAGCGCCATCTGCCCCTCCTGGACCAGCGCTCCGGCCACGACCAGGGTGGGGAGCGCGGGGATCGGCACGCCGAGCTGCTCCAGGAAGACGTTGCCGAAGACGACGGCCAGGCCGTAGCGGAGGAGGTAGGTCACGAGGTGGCGCATGGCGGGATTGTCGCATGGGGGCGTGTCCGAAGCTGCGGCGTTGGGCCCCTCATCACCCCGGCCCTCTTCTCCCAGCCCTCCACCCGCCCTTCCGGGGAGAAGAGGGAGTGGTTAGTAAAAGGACATAGAAAGGCCGAAGCGGGTTTTAGCCCCTCTCTCCCTGGCAAGGGTGGGTGGAGGGATGGGAGAGAGGGGTTGGGGAGTGAGGGGCTCCCTGCTTGACATCCCCGCCGCCGTCTGAGATAAGCTTCAACCTCAAACGGGAATTCGATGATGCGCTTGAACACCACGTGCCGCCCCGAGACCGCCGCCCCCCGGGGCTGGCGTGCGCACGGCCATCATTGCTCCGTGAACTGAGCCGGGCACGTCCCGGCCGCACGGACCCGGGACGAGAGACTGCCTGACGCTTCACGTCGCCTCCTTCCGGGTCTCGGAAGGAGGTTTTCGTTTTGGACAGAGCTCCGGCCGCACGGGTTCGCGCCACCATGGTCGCGACCCTCACGACCCTCCCCGCCGGGAGCGCCCTGCCGCGGGCGTCCGACCTGGAGGGGGTCGACTGGCTGGAGGTCCGCGGCGACCTCGTCGGCGATCTCGACGCCGCCCAACTGCGCTCCCTCTTCCCGGGCAAGCTCCTCTACACGCTGCGCAGCCGCGCCGAGGGGGGAGCCTCGGAGGGCACCCCCGAGAGGCGCCGCCAGCGGCTGATCGACGCGGCGGCGCGCTACGACTTCGTCGATCTCGAAGCGGCGCGCGATCTCAATCTCGACGTCCTCAAGGCGGTACCCGCCGAAAAGCGGGTGATCTCCTGGCACGGTCCGGCGCCGGGGCTCGACGGCCTCACCGCCATCTTCGAGCGGATGGCCGTCCATCCCGCCGCGCTCTACAAGCTGATTCCCACCGCCGTGCAGCCCGGGGACGAGGTGGCGGCGCTGCTGCTGCTCGCCTCGCTCGGCCGCCGCGACGTCGCC
>DASWQX010000882.1:0-1699 GCA_036403495.1 Thermoanaerobaculia bacterium | reverse complement strand
GAGCGTCGGCACCGTGAAGATCGGAGTCAGCGAGAAGACGTCGCCGGTCACCGATCCGGGCGCCGCATTGGCCGCCTCGCCCTCGGCCGGCACGCGCCGCTCGCCGGGGTTGGTGTAGCCGTACATGAGGTCGGCGACGTCGTTGGCGTTGTAATCGTCGACGAGGCCGGCCTGGTGCCCGAGCTCGTGCATGATCACAGTCAGGAGGTCGAGCTTGCCGGCCGCCGGGCCGCCGTCATTGGCCATCAGGCGCGTGCCCGAGCCGTTGAACTCGCTGTCGTCGCCAGGGGTCGCGTCGACGAACCAGCCGAAGCCGGCGCCGTTCGAATCGAGCAGGATCGTGTGGCCCGAGCTGGTGCCGGCCTCGACGCCGGGCATGTCGGCGACCATGAAGGTCGCGCCGCGCATCGCGGCGAGCTGGTCGGAGGTCGCTCCGGCGGCCTCCCAACGGGCGATCGCCTGGTCGACGAGGAAGCTGATCTCGGGCTGGCTGACCACGCCGTCGTCGACGACGGGCGAGGAATCGACCGGGACCGGGCCGGGTGCGCCGCCCTGGTCGGTGCCGATGCCGCCGGTGTCGCCGGTGCCGGTGGCGCCGCCCGAACCATTTTCCTCGGCGGTGCTGACGCCCGGATCGCCGAGCGGCTTCTCCTGGATCGTGCCGTCGCTGGTCGATTGCGGCGCTGCGAAGGTCAGCTCGGCCGCCGGCGGAAGCTGGGTGTTGCTTCCGGTCTGCGCCGTCTGGAGCGTGTTGTTGGTGAGCTTCGCGTCCTGCGCCCAGACCAGATAGGTGGCGTCGCCGGTGATCGGCGCCGACGTGTTGATCAGGTTGTTGAGGTGGCTGGCGTCGGCGAAGAAGTTGGTGAGCTGACGGCTGGCGGTGCCGCCGTAGCTCTCGCCCTGGGTGCCGGTATAGCCCGGCAGGTAGTAGAAGGATTGAGTGAAGGCGATCTGGTCGAGATACATCGGCCCGTAGGCCTTGTTCGCCGTCACCGCCGCGCCCGAGACGTCGAACGTGTTGTTGCGCACGTCGAGGCCGACCGTACCGAAGTCCGGATCGTTGCCGCCGGCCAGCGAGTAGAAGGCGGCTTTGACGTTGCCCGCCATCTGCTCGACGGTGTTGCCGGTGACCGTCACTTCCATGATCGGATGGGTCGTCGCGTTTTGGCCGTTGGCGGAGCGGATGCGGATTCCGAAGCCGTCCTTCAAATCGGCCATCACGTTGTTCTGGATGGTGACGAACTGCTCGAGGATGCTTCCGGTCGCCGCCGCCGGGTCCTGCTCCATGCTGACGCTGATCGCGGCGCCGCCCTGGGCGACTCCGACCTGGGTCTGGCCGCCCTGGAAGCCGGCGACTCCGGGCGTTCCGATCGTGTTGCCGCTGATGAAGCCGTGGGCGATGCCCGCCGTGCCGACGAACTGCGCCGCGATGGCGGTGCCCTGGGCGCCGGTTACCTGGTTGTTGACGATCGAATAATCGACGCTCCACGAGGCGCCGCCGCCGGTGCCGCCGATGTCGATCGCGCCGCCGCCGGTGCTCGACGGCGGCTTGGCGAGATCGGGATGGGTGAAGGTGCTGTTCTCGAACGTCAGCTCCTGGTTCGACGTTCCGAAGGCGCGGGTGACGATTCCGGTCTGATGGATGTCGGTGAAGTCGATATTGTTCACCAGCATGTTCAGATTGGAATCGTTGTTGGTG
>DASWQX010000881.1:0-4076 GCA_036403495.1 Thermoanaerobaculia bacterium | reverse complement strand
CAGCTCGGGGCGGCCGAGATAGCCCAGCGCAAGGCCGGCGCCTCCCACGTGGATCTCTCCGGGGGTGCCGACCGGCACCAGTTGGAGGTTCTGATCGAGGAGGTGGACGGCGAGGTCGGGGATCGGCTCGCCGATCAGGCTCCCCGCCGCGAGGTCGGCGGCACGCACCGGCCGGTAGGTCACATGGACGGTCGTCTCGGTGATGCCGTACATGTTGATCAGACGCGGCCGCTCGTCGCCATGGCGGGCGAACCAGGGGGCCAGGCTCGCCGGCTCCAGCGCCTCGCCGCCGAAGATGACCCAGCGCAGGGAGAGGCCGATCGCCGGCTGCTGTAGGGGCGGCCCTATGTGGCCGCCCTGTTCCGCCCAGAGGAGCTGGCGGAAGGCGGAGGGGGTCTGGTTGAGCACGGTGACCCGCTCGGTCGCCAGCAGGCGGTAGAAGTCCTCGGGCGAGCGGCTCTCCCAGAACGGCACCACCACCAGCCGGCCGCCGTGGAGCAGAGCGCCCCAGATCTCCCAGACCGAGAAGTCGAAGGCGTAGGAGTGGAAGAGAGTCCAAACGTCGTCCGCCCCGAAACCGAACCAGCCGTCGGTCGCCGTGAACAGCCGGTGGACGTTGGCGTGCGTCACCACCACCCCCTTCGGCCGGCCGGTCGAGCCCGAGGTGTAGATCACGTAGGCCGGCAGGGACGGATCGAGGGGGAGATCCAGGCGCTCGGGGCTGTGGGACGAGATGGCGTCGCGGTCGGCGTGGAGGTCGACCGCCCGGCAATCCCTTATACCCATTTCCTCGCTTCGATCGGCTTCGTGGCCTGCGACCTCACCCGCGGTCCCTCTCCTAAAGGAGAGGGAGGGCCCAACGGGGACCGCGTCGCAGTCGCCCCCCTTCTCCTTTAGGAGAAGGGTCGGGGATGAGGTCGCAGGCCACAAACGCTCCCCCTCCCCCGCCGTCACCACCATCGCCGCCCCGCTGTCCGCCAAAGTGAAGGCGAGGCGCTCCTCCGGATAGGCCGGATCGAGCGGCACGTAGGCGGCGCCCGCCTTGAGGACGGCGAGGAGGGCGACTACCATCTCCGCCGAGCGCTCCAGCAGCAGGGCCACCAGATCGCCCGGCCGCACGCCCGCCGTCTGGAGGTGCCGGGCGAGACGGTTGGCCCGGATGTCGAGCTCGCCATAGGTGAGACTTTCGGCGCCCAGGGACAGGGCCACGGCCTCGGGCGCGCGGTCGACCTGGGTCTCGAAGAGGCGGTGGAGACAGATCGGCTCCGCGAACACCTCCGCCGGCCGGGGGTTCCATACCTCCAGGAGCTGGCGACGCTCCGCGGCGGAGAGCAGCGGCAGGCCGGAGAGGCGGCGGTCCGGCGCGTCGATCCAGGCCTCCAGCAGGTTGGAGAAGTGCCCTGCCAGGCGCGCCACGGTCGAGTCGTCGAAGAGGTCGGAGTCGTAGCGCAGGGCGCCGGCGACGCTCCCCGCACCCTCGAAGAGGTCGAGGACCAGATCGAACTTGGCGGCCTCGACGCCCCCTCCGAATGGCTCCAGGGCGAGCCCCGGCAGGAGCAGGACACCCGCGGGCGAGGCGGTCTGGAACTGGAAGGTGGCGCGCAGCAGGGGCGGACGGTGGGGGTTGCGCGGCAGGCCGAGCTCGTCCACCAGCCGCTCGAAGGGGATGTCCTGGTGCGAGAGCGCGCCGAGGACCGTGTCGCGCGAGCGGGCGAGCAGCGCCGGCAGGTCGGGGTCGTCCGCCAGCTCGCCGCGCAGGACGAGGGTGTTGACGAAGAAGCCGATCAGCCCCTCCACCTCGCTCCGCGAGCGGTTGGCCACCGGCATCCCCACCGGCACCTCGGCGTCTCCGGTCTCGCGGTGCAGCAGGGCCGAGAAGGCCGCGAAGAGCGCCATGAAGAGCGTGGCGTCCCCCTGCCGGGCCAGCCTCGCGAGGGAACCGGCGGGGCCGGCCGGCAGCTCCCAGGCTCGGCTGCCGCCGCGGCCGGAGGGGGCCGGCGGACGCGGACGGTCGGCGGGGATC
Source organism: Thermoanaerobaculia bacterium (assembly GCA_036403495.1). Lineage (GTDB taxonomy): Bacteria > Acidobacteriota > Thermoanaerobaculia > Multivoradales > UBA5704 > DATARR01. The sequence goes on along the minus strand of DASWQX010000881.1, from coordinate 2,053 downwards.
TCCAGCGGCGCCAGGCCGGCGAGCTGCCGCCGCCAGTAGTCGAGCTGGCGGGCGAGCACCTCGCCGCGCAACTGTTCCCGCTGCCAGACGGCGTAGTCGGCGTACTGCACCGGCAGCTCGGCGAGCGGGGACGGGCCCCCCTCCACGAACGCCGTGTAGAGGCGGGTCAGCTCGGGGACGAAGACCTCGGAGAGCGACCAGGCGTCGGCGGTGACGTGGTGGGTCCGCCAGAGGGCGACGTGCTCCTCGGGCCCCAGGCGGAGCAGGAGCGAGCGCAGCAGGGGGCCGCGCGCGAGGTCGAACGGCCGGGTGCCCTCCTCCGCCGCGATCCGCCGCGCCTCCTCCCCGCCCGCCGCCGCGGGGAGGCCGGCGAGGTCGACGAGCGGCTGCGGCAGCGGCGCCCAGGGGTGGATCTCCTGGATGGCGCCGGCGGAGGTGGCGCGGAAGGTGGTGCGCAGCGCCTCGTGGCGCCGCAGCAGCTCCGACAGCGCGGCGGCGAGGGCGCCGGCGTCCAACCGGCCGGCGAGCCGCACCGTGGCACCCATGTTGTACACCGGGCTCTCCGGCGCCAGCAGGTGCAGGAACCAGAGCCGCTCCTGGGCGAAGGAGAGCGGCAGCGGATGATCTCTGCCGATGTGGCGGATCGGCGGCGCGGCGGGGCCGGCCGTGGTCTGCCCCACGCCTTCGATCCACGCCGCCAGGGCGGCGGCGGTGGAGGCCTCGAAGACGGTCCGCAGCGGCAGCTCGACCTGGAACGCTTCGCGGACCCGCGAGACGAGCTGGGTGGCGAGCAGCGAGTGGCCGCCGAGATCGAAGAAGTCCTCGTCGATCCCGATCGCGCGCCCGGCCGGCATCCCCAGGACCTCGCGGAATTGGTCGACGAGGAAGCTCTCCAGCGCGGTGCGCGGCGCCCGGCGCTCCAGGGCGGGGGCGGCGAGGCTTTCCGGCGCCGGCAGGGCGCGGCGGTTGACCTTGCCGTTCTCCGTCAGGGGCAGCGCGTCGAGGAACACGAAGGCGGCCGGGAGCATGTAGTCCGGCAGCCGCTCGGCCAGCGCGCGGCGCAGGAGGGCGGGATCGCCGGCCTCGGCGACCACGTAGGCCACCAGGCGGCGCTCGCCGGTTTTTTCGTCGGAAATGCTCGCGCGCGCCAGAACCACGGCCTCGCGGACGCCCGGTTGGGCCGCCAGGGCGGTCTCGATCTCCCCCAGCTCGATGCGGAAGCCGCGGATCTTGACCTGGTGGTCGATGCGGCCGAGGTATTCGAGGTCGCCGTTCGCCAGCCGCCGCGCGAGGTCGCCCGAGCGGTAGAGGCGCACGCCAGGCTCGGAGGCGAACGGATCGGGGACGAAGCGCTCGGCCGTCAGCGCCGGTCGCCCGAGATAGCCCAGGGCCAGGCCCGCGCCTCCGACGTGGATCTCCCCGGGGGTTCCGACCGGCACCAGTTGGAGACTCCGATCGAGCAGGTGGACCGCGAGGTCGGGGATCGGCTCGCCGATCAGGCTCCCCGCCGCGAGATCGGCGGCTCGCACCGGCCGGTAGGTGACATGGACGGTCGTCTCGGTGATGCCGTACATGTTGATCAGACGGGGCTCTTCGTCGCCGTGGCGGGCGAACCAGGGGGCCAGGCTCGCCGGCTCCAGCGCCTCGCCGCCGAAGATCACCCAGCGCAGGGACAAGTCCGCCGGCAGGGCCTCGTCCGCGCGCAGGAGCTGGCGGAAGGCGGAGGGGGTCTGATTGAGCACGGTGACCCGCTCGGCCGCCAGCAGACGGAGGAAGTCCTCGGGCGAGCGGCTCTCCCAGAACGGCACCACCACCAGCCGGCCGCCATGGAGCAGGGCGCCCCAGATCTCCCAGACTGAGAAGTCGAAAGCGTAGGAGTGGAAGAGCGTCCATACGTCGTCAGCCCCAAAGCCGAACCACCAGTCGGTCGCCGTGAACAGCCGGTGGACGTTGGCGTGCGTCACCACCACGCCCTTCGGCCGGCCCGTCGAGCCCGAGGTGTAGATCACGTAGGCCGGCAGGGACGGATCGAGGGGGAGATCCAGGCGCTCGG
>DASWQX010000880.1:0-8366 GCA_036403495.1 Thermoanaerobaculia bacterium | reverse complement strand
CTCTACCGCTTCTGCGCCGAGGAGGGGATCGCCCACGAGCGCTGCGGCAAGCTGATCGTGGCCACCTCTCCGGATGAGCTGCCGCGGCTCGACGAGCTGGAGCGGCGGGGGGCGGCCAACGGCCTCGCCGGTGTGCGGCGATTGAAGGCGGAGGAGATCCGCGACTTCGAGCCGCACGCCACCGGCATCGCGGCCCTCCACGTGCCGGCCACCGGCATCGCCGACTATCCGGCGGTGGCGCGCGCCTACGCCCGCCGGATCGAAGCGACGGGGGGGAGGGTGCTGACCGGCGCCCGCCTGACCGGGGTGCGGCGGGACGGCCCCGGGCTGGTCGCCGAGACGCCGGCGGGCGCGGTCAGGGCGCGGCTCCTGGTCAACTGCGCCGGCCTGCAGTCCGACCGCGTGGCGCGCCTCTGCGGCGCCGATCCGGAGGTGCGGATCTTCCCCTTCCGCGGCGAGTACTACGATCTCGCCCCCGAACGGCGGAGCTTGGTGCGGGCGCTGATCTACCCGGTCCCCGACCCCCGCTTCCCGTTCCTCGGCGTCCACCTGACGCGGCGGGTGGTGGACGGCTCGATCGAGGCCGGCCCCAACGCCGTGCTCGCCCTCAAGCGCGAGGGGTACCGCTGGCGCGACGTCTCGCTGCGCGACGCCGCCGCCATCGCCGCCTGGCCCGGTTTCTGGCGCCTGGCGGCGCGCTTCGGCCGGATCGGCGCCTACGAGGTCCGGCGGTCGCTCTCCAAGGGACTGTTCGTGCGCGACCTGCAAAGACTGGTGCCGGAGATCGCCGCCGCCGACGTCCACCGGGCGGGGAGCGGCGTCCGCGCGCAGGCGCTGGACGCCCAGGGGGGGCTGCTCGACGACTTCCGGATCGTGCGCAGCGAGCGGGCGATCCACGTGCTGAACGCCCCCTCCCCCGGCGCCACCGCCTCGATCTCGATCGGCGAGCGGATCGCGGCGATGGCGGCGGAGGCGCTGGCCTGACGGGACTTGCTGATTACCGGGCTTCGGAGGCGTGGTCGACCCAGATCCGCACCGTTTCCTCGCCGCCGGTGACCGTCAGCAGCTCGCCCTCGCCGAAGCGGGCGAGCTCGTCGAGGGCGGCGTCGACGTTGAGCTGATCGCCCGAGCCGGAGAGCAGGGCGGCCATCACCGAGAGGGGGATCTTCGCCTCGACGGTCTCGGCCTTGCCGCCGTGGTCGGTCGCCCGCAGCTCGAGGTAGCCCCCCCGCTTGGCGATTCGCACCTTGGAATCCGGGTCGTTGACGGTCAGGTAGGTGGCGTCGGGGCCCTGCTGGAGCTCGCGCCAGGCGCGGCGCAGCTCGGCGACGTCGTAGTCATGATCCTTGACGTGGACCCGGCCGTGGCTCCGCGTCTCCTCCGGGATCATGCCGGCGAGGTTGTGGACCATCGACACCGGGAGGTTGATCTTCGCCTCGTCGCCCCCCTTGTCCCCGTGCACGTCGACGTGGAGCCAGAGGTCCGCCGCGCGGGCGGTTCCGGCCGTTCCGGCGGTGAGCCCCGCCGCGAGCAGGGCGGCGGCGGCCAATCTGGCAATTCCGAAAGGCTTCGTTCCGTTCATCGTCTTCTCCTGGGTTGTTCCGTTCATCCGACAATCAACAGAACGAAGGAGAAGACCGATCCGTTTCAAAGCTTCATCGCCTCCAGCTCGTCGATCCGTTCGGCCACGAGGTCGAACCCCCCCTGCCAGAACTTGCGGTCGGTCATGTCGATCCCCACCTCGGCGAGGATCTGCTCGGGGCGCGCCGAGCCGCCGTAGGAGAGCAGCCGCAGGTAGCCCGGCTTGAACGCCTCCCCCTCCTCCTGGAAGCGGCGGTAGAGCGCGAGCACCAGGAGCTGGCCGAAGCTGTAGGCGTAGCAGTAGAACGGGGTCTGGTAGATGTGGGGGATCGACAGCCACTCGTAGCGGAACTCGGGGCCGATCTCGACGCTGTCGCCGAACTGCTCGCGCAGCTTGCCCATGTAGATCTCCGACAGCTCGTCGGTGGAGCGGCCGGCGCGGATGGCGTCGTGGGCCTCGATCTCGAAGAGGACGAAGTAGGCCTGGCGCAGGACGGTGGCGTAGACGTCGTCGACGGCGGCGGCCAGCAGCTCGCGGCGGGCGAGCGGGTCGGGCTCCTCGCGCAGCAGGCGGTCGGTCATCAGCATCTCGGCGAACACCGAGGCGGTCTCGGCCAGCGGCAGCGAGGCATGCTGCGTCAGGCTAGAGCAGTGGCTGGCCAGCAGGCTGTGGATGGCGTGGCCGAGCTCGTGGGCGAGGGTGGCGACGTCGCGCACCCGGCCGGCGTAGTTGACCAGCACCCAGGGCGTGTAGCGCGGCAGCACGGTGTAGCAGAACGCTCCCCCGCGCTTGCCCTTGCGGATCTCGCCGTTGAGGTGGTTCTCGTCGAACACCCGCCGCGCGTAGTCGGACAGGCTGGGGTGGAAGTCGGCGAAGGTTTCGAGCACCGAGCGGACGGCGTCGGAGTACTCGATCTTGCGGTCGGAGCCGGCGAGCGGGGCGTAGATGTCGTAGCGCCGCAGCTTCTCCAGGCCCAACCAGCCCGCCTTCAGCCGGAAGTAGCGCTGGAAGATGCCGGCGTTCTCGCGCGCCACCTCCAGCAGCACCTGGACGGCGCGGTCGGGGATGTCGTTGTCGAGGTTGCGCACGGCGATGGGGGAGGGGTAGCCGCGCAGCCCCACCTGCTCGTCGTACCAGTTGCGCACCACGTTGGCGTAGATCTGGCCGAGGATGTTCGCCTCGTGCGAGTAGACCCGGTAGAGCTCCCGGTACGCCCCCTCGCGCAGCTCGGGATTGGTCGAGAAGGCATGCCCCATCAGCTCGTCGCGGGTCAGCTTGCGCGCCTCGCCGTTGACCTCGAGGTTGAACTCGAGCCGGTTGGTGAGCATCGAATAGAGGGTGACGACCGCCTCGCCGCCGGTCTGGTCCTTGATGTTGATGATCTGCTCGCTCTTCTCGTCGAGCGTGTAGGGCTTGAAGCGCCGCAGGTCCTGGAGGAACTGGCGGTAGTCGCGGTGCTCGCCCTCGCTCGGCAGCAGGCGCCAGGCCTCGTCGTCGCTCAAGGCCCGCCACCAGAGGGTGAAGAAGAGCACCCGGTTGCCGGCTTCGGTGATCTCCTGGCGCACGCGGTTGCGGAAGGTCAGCGCCTCCTGGCTGCCGGTGTCGGAGTAGAACCAGAGCGAGGCGTAGCCGTTGATCACCTGGATCAGGTCGTGGAGCTCCTCGTACTGGCGGACGACGGCGAGGAAGGCGCCGGGCTCCATCCGCGGATCGAGGTCGGCGCGCCGGAGCTCGAAGGCCGTGACGGCCGCTTCGAGGGCGGCGAGGCGGGAGGCGAACACCTCTTCGCTGGGCTCGGGGAGCAGCTCGGAGAGGTCCCAGCCGCTGAGGGTGTAGGTGGGAAAGGATCTGGCCGGAACGGGCCGGGTGATGACGTCCATTTCACTCATGTCGCTCTGCTTCCCGAGGTCCGAGGTTCTCATCGTCATATTTTAGCCGAATTACTTCAGCCGGGCCGGGGGGACGATCACGGCCGCCACCCCCTTGTCGCGCGCCAACTGGTTGAAGTGGGCGAGGTCGGCGTCCCAGATCCCGCGCAGCTTGGCGAGCTGGGCGTCGATCGCCACCACCAGGTCATTGCGGACTTGCACGGCCTGTGCCGTCGGCCGGTAGTCGCCGAGCGCGGCGGAGCCGGCCACGGCGTTGAGCTTGTCGTCGAGCTGGATGGGGAAGTTGAGCGGGTCCTCGGAGGCGTGGTTCTTGGTCTGGTAGAGCGCCTCCTCGACGGCCGTCATCTTCTTGTCGAGATCCTTGGCGGCGTCGACCACCGGCTTCATCGCGTCGTCCTTGGCCAGCCGCTTCTCGACGTCCTTCAGTTGCGCGCGCACCTCGCGGATGCGGCGGACGGCGTCGTGCATCTCGGTCAGCTTGTCGCGCGTCTCGGTCAGGAAGCGGAACTGGGCCTCCAGGTCCTCCTGGGTGCCGGCGGAGCGCGGGTCTCGGCGGAGCTCGAAGGGTTGGGTGAGGGTCTGCCCGGCGGCGGTGAGGCGGACCTGGTACATCCCCGGCACCGCCACCGGCGCGATCGGATCGCCGCTCCAGAGCACGATGCCGGGGAACTTGCCGGCGGGGGGCCAGGCCAGGTCCCAGACGAAGCGGTTGAGGCCGGCCTCGGTGGGCACCTTCTCCTCCTCGGCGTCCTCAGCGTCCTCGGAGCCGGCGGCGGGCTCCTTCGCCTTCGCCTTCTCCTTGTCGCCCTTCTTTTCCGCCTCCTTGGCCGCTTCCTTGTCCTCCTCCTTGGCCGCCGCCGCGGCCTTCGCCGGCGCGTCCGGCTTCGGCTCCTTGCCGGCCTCGGCGGGCTTGCCGTGGAAGGTGCGGATCACCTTGCCGTCCCGGGTGAGGATCTCGAGCTTGACCTCCTTCGCCTTGTCCTCCGGGGGCGCCGCCTTGAGGTAGTAGTCGACGACCACGCCGGCCGGCGGGTTCTGCCCCGTTCCCGGCACCTGGAAGGAGCCGCCGGCATCCGAGTATCGGTAGGCGGGGGCGGGCGCGAAGAGGTGGACCGCTCTGCTACCGAAATCACTGCCGCCGAGGTCGTGGCGGGCGGCGAGCTCGCGCAGCGGCGAGAGGTCGTCGAGCACCCAGAAGGCGCGGCCGTGGGTGGCGGCCACCAGGCTGCCGTCCTTGATCGTGAGGTCGTGCACCGGCACGATCGGCAGGTTGAGCTGCAGTGGCTGCCAGCGCGCGCCGTCGTCGAAGGAGATGTAGACGCCGCGCTCAGTCCCGGCGTAGAGCAGGCCCCGGCGCGCGGGGTCGGCGCGGATCACGCGGGTGAAGTGGCCGGGGTCGATCCCCGCGTCGATCCGCGTCCAGGTGGCGCCGTAGTCCGCCGTTTTATAGAGATAGGGGCGGTTGTCGTCGGACTTGTACATCGTCGCGGCGACGTAGGCGACCCCCTTGTCGAGCGGGCCGGCGTCGATCTGGTTGATCATGATCCAGTCGGGCATCCCCTTCGGCGTGACGTTCTTCCAGCTCTTGCCGCCGTCGCGGGTGACCTGCACCAGGCCGTCGTCCGAGCCGGTCCAGATCACGCCGGGCTCGACCGGCGACTCGGCGACGTAGAAGATCGTGCCGTAGTACTCGACGCTGGTGTTGTCCTTGGTGATCGGCCCCCCCGAGGAGGCCTGCCGCGACTTGTCGTTGCGGGTCAGGTCGGGCGAGATCACGCTCCAGCTCTGGCCGCCGTCCGTGCTCTTGAACAGCACCTGGGCCGCGGCGTAGAGGGTGTTCGGGTCGTTGGGCGAGAAGGCGATGGGGAAGTTCCACTGGAAGCGGTATTTGAGCTCCGCCGCGCCGTAGCCCATCGGGTTGTCCGGCCAGGGGTTGACGTCGCGGAACTCGCCGGTGGCATGGTTCAGCCGGGTCAGCAGGCCGCCGTAGGAGCCGCCGTAGACGACGTCCGGGTTCTTCGGGTCGGCCACGATATAGCCGCTCTCGCCCCCCGAGGTCGGCTCCCAGTCGTGGGGTCCGATGCCGGCGCCGAAGCCGCGCGAGAGGATGCGCAGCGCCGAGTTGTCCTGCTGGGCGCCGAGGATGCGGTAGGGGATGTGGGTGTCGGTCGAGACGCGGTAGAACTGCGCCGTCGGCTGGTTGTCCTCGGTCGTCCAGGTCCTGCCGCCGTCGTTCGAGACCGTGGCGCCGCCGTCGTTCGATTCGATCATCCGCAGCGGGTCGTTGGGGTCGATCCAGAGGTCGTGGTTGTCGCCGTGTGGCACGCGGATACGGGAGAAGCTCTTGCCGCCGTCCTTGGAATGGAGGAACGCGACGTTGGGGGCGTAGACCCCCTCCTCGTCCCTGGGATCGGCGTAGACGTGGCTGTAGTACCAGGCGCGCTGGCGCAGCTCGCGGTCGTCGCTGGTTTTGGTCCAGGTCTTCCCCGCGTCGCGCGAGCGGAACAGCCCCCCCTCCGCCGCCTCGACGAGGGCGTAGAGGTTGTCCGAGTTGGAGGGGGAGACGGCGACGCCGTTGATGCCGATCGTCCCCTTGGGGAGCCCGGGGTTGCGGGTCAGCTCGCTCCAGTGGTCGCCGCCGTCGGTCGACTTCCAGATCCCGGAGCCGGGGCCGCCGCTCTCCAGGCTGTAGGGGGTCCGCCGGAAGTTCCACATCGAGGCGTAGAGGATGCGCGGGTTGGTGGGGTCCATCGCGAGGTCGACGGCGCCCACCCGGTCGTTGACGAACAGCACCCGCTCCCAGTGGCCGCCGCCGTCCTTCGAGCGGTAGACGCCGCGCGTCTCGTTGGGGCCGAAGACGTGGCCGAGCACGGCGGCGTAGACGAGGTCGGGGTCCTTGGGATGGATGCGGATGCGGACGATCTGCCGGCCGTCGGCGAGCCCCGAGAGCTTCCAGGTCCGCCCGGCGTCGGTCGACTTCCAGAGGCCATCGCCGTGCGAGACGTTGCCGCGCACCGTCACCTCGCCGCCGCCGGCATAGACGACGTTAGGATCCCATTCGGAGACCGCCACCGAGCCGATCGAGCCGCCGAAGAAGCCGTCCGAGACGTTCTTCCAGGTGCGGCCGGCGTCGGTCGACTTCCAGACGCCGCCGCCGGTGCCGCCGAAGTAGTAGGTGTTGCGGTCTCCCGGCACGCCGGTGACCGCGGCCACGCGGCCGCCCCGGAAGGGGCCCACCTCCCGCCACTTCAAGCCCGAGAACAGGGTGGGATCGACGGCCGGTTTGGGCGCGGCCGCGGCGGCATTCGAAGCGAGGAGGAGGGCGAGGGAGAGGGGGGCGGCGGCTCGAACGAAAAGGGATGTCACCATGGCTTCGCGGCTCCATTGCAGGTTCGCCGCTTTCTACCACACCCGGTCGCCCTCCATCCTTACCGGTAGTCTTCGACGGTCAGCTTGTCGAGCGGCAGGCCGAAGGGGTAGAAGAGGTTGAACACCGGCTGCTCGATCACCTCGGCGAAGCGGAGGAACAGCGGTCCGTACTCCTCGATCGGCGACTGCCCGGCCTCGATCTGCCCGTACTCCTCGGCGGAGATCTCCAGCAGCCCGGCCATCTGCTCGGGCGTCTTGCCGCGGCGCTCGCGGTGCTTGCGGATCAGCTCGCCGGCCTGGCCGGCGTGGGTGTCGGCGGAGCGCCCGCTGTCGGCCAGCAGGCGGGAGGTCGGGGTCTCCAGCTTGATCGCGACGTTGGCGAGCATCGGTCCCCAGGTCTCCGCCGGCGAAGCCCCGGCTTCGATCTCGTGGTACTTCTCGGCGGGAATCCCCAGCCGTCCCGCCATATCCTCGCTCGAGAGCTTCTTGCGCTCCCGCTCTTTCATCATCACCTCTCCGAGTTTCACCGTCTCCTCCTTCGCGGACCGCGGTTGATCGAAAGTCCGGCCGCCGATCGTAGCATAGCGGCCCTCACGCTCTACGGGGTGCTCGCCGAAGGCGGGGCGGGACAAGTCAGCGCTTGCGCTCGGTGGAGAGCGCCTTCAGCGCCTCGATCGGACGGCGGTCCGGGCTCATCAGCTTGATCGCCCGGCGCAGGTGCGCCTCGGCCTTCTCGGCGCTCCCCGCCTGGCGCTCGATCTCACCGGCGTAGAGCGCCGCCAGGCCGCAGTTGGGGTCGCGGCGCAGGGTCTCGTTGAGGTCCTTGAGGGCGCGGCCGGCCTGGGCCGAGCTGACCAGGAACCGGCAGTAGGCGAGCTCGGCGGCGTAGATCCCGTTCTGCGGATCGCAGTCGGCGGCGAACTCCAGGAGCACCAGCGCCTCGCGGTCCTTGCCGGCCTCCATCAGCGCCTTCCCCTTCTTGTACTGCGACTCGGAGTCGAGCAGGTCGGTCTTGATCGCGAAGCTCGCCGCCGGCCGGCGGGCGCGCTCCTCGCGCAGCGTCCGGCGCCGGTAGACCAGGGTGTTGCGCTGCTCGGCGTCGGCGAGCTCGGCGTAGGCGCGGGCACCGGAGAGGAAGAGGTCGCGCGCCTTCTCCGCCAGCTCGGCGGAGTCGAGGGTCCAGGGGGCGAAGCGGCGGGCGAAGGCGAGGAACGCCGCCTCGAACGCCGCCGCGGTCCCCTCCTCGGGGACGCCGAGGAGGTCGAAGGCGTCCTGCCGGCGGTAGGAGAGGTAGGCCGCCATGATCTCGTTGCGCCGCCGCTCGACGTCGGGATCGACCGGGGGCGGGATGGGGATCTGCAGGGCGACCGTCGCCGCGGCGGGCATCGCGGGCATGGCGGGCATCGCAGCGGTGGCGGCCGGGACGGCGACCGGCACCGTGGCCGGTATCGTGGCCGGTCCTGCCCCCGGGGCCGGAACCTGGAGCGGCTGCGCCACTGTCGCCGGGCGGGGGAACGAGCCGGTGG
>DASWQX010000879.1:0-10575 GCA_036403495.1 Thermoanaerobaculia bacterium | reverse complement strand
CCACCCTCCACTTCGCGAGACCGAACCCGGAGATCGATCTCGAGACCGGCCCCTTCCGGATCAACGCCGCGCTGGAACCCTGGACGTCGAAGGGACCGCGCCGCGCCGGCGTCAGCTCCTTCGGCATCGGCGGCACCAACGCGCACGTGGTGCTGGAGGAGGCACCGCCACGGGAGGCACCGGAAGCCCCCGGCGCAGCGGACGAGCCCGAGCTGCTGCTCCTCTCGGCACGCACGGCCGAGGTCCTGGAGATTGCCGCCAGCCGCCTCGGCCGTCATCTGGAGGCGCACCCCGAAATCCGGCTCGCCGACGTGGCCCACACGCTCCGTCTCGGACGCAAAGCGATGGAGGTCCGCCGGTTCGTGGTGGCGGCGGGCGTCGAGGACGCAATCGCGGCGCTCGCCGAGCCGCCACGGATCGCGACTCCGCTGGCGGGTGAGCGCGAGGTGGTCTTCCTCTTCCCCGGCCAGGGGGCGCAGCACTCGGGCATGGCCGCCGGCCTGTACGAGCGGGAGCCCGCCTTCCGCGCTGCAATCGACGCCTGCAGCGAGGTCCTGGCGCCGCTCGGGATCGATCTGAAAGCCCTCCTCGACCACGGCGATCTCACGGAGACCGCGGAGGTCCAGCCGGCGCTGTTCGCCGTCGAGTACGCGCTGGCCCAGGTCTGGATCTCCCGGGGGGTGAAGCCGGCGGCCGTGCTCGGCCACAGCCTGGGAGAGCTGGTGGCCGCCTGCGTCGCCAGCGTCTTCTCTCTCCCGGCGGCCCTGCGGCTGGTGGTCCGGCGGGGGCGGTTCATGCAATCGACCGCCGAAGGGGCGATGCTAGCCGTGCCGCTACCGGAGGCGGAGATGGCGGAATGGCTGGATGGCGAGATCGAGCTGGCGGCGGTCAACGCGCCCGACCGCTGCATCCTCTCTGGTCCTTCCGAGGCGATCGGAAGGGTGCGGCAGGCATTGGCCGCGAAGAATATCGACGCCCAGCCGCTGGTGGTGCGGCGGGCCTTCCACTCGCGGAGCCTGGAGCCGATCCTGGACGCCTTCGTCGAGGAGGTGCGGCGGGCACGGCCACGCGCGCCGGAGATCCCCTGGCTGTCGAACCTGACCGGCGGCTGGATGGACGCCGAGCAAGCGGCCGATCCGGCATTCTGGGCGGAATCGCTGCGGCGCCCGGTGCGCTTCTCTCCCGCCCTGGCCGAGCTGCTGCGGGAACCCCGGAGGGTGCTGCTGGAGGTGGGACCCGGGCGGACGCTCGCCGGCCTGGTCCGACGGCACGGCGGCGAAGCGGTCTCGTCCCTCCCCCATCCGGAAGCGCCGGAGTCGCCGCGCGAGAGCCTACTGGCGGCGCTGGGGGAGCTCTGGCTCGCCGGGGTGGAGGTGGACTGGAACGCCCTGGGGGGCTCGGGACGGCTGGTGCCGCTCCCCACCTACCCCTTCGAGCGCCGGCGGTATTGGATCGAGCCGCCGAGCCGACAGGCGACGGCGGAGCGCTCCCACGGACCCGTCCTCCAGGCGCCGCTCTGGCGGCAGCTCCTTCCCGCAAATCAAACGGACCTCCGCGCGGAAGGTGCCGTCTGGCTGGCGATCGTCGAGGAGGGCGCGGTGGGCGAGCAGCTCATTCAGGGCCTGCGGGGGGCGCGGCTGGAGCCTGTAGTGGCGGTTCTCGGGTCCACCTTTTCGCGGCTGTCGGCGGATGCCTTCACGGTCGACCCGGAGCGGACGGAGGATTTCGCGGCCCTGCTGGCGGCGGTCTCCGAAGGGGGCAAGCCGGTGCGGACCGTCTACTTGGCGAGCAAGGGTCTGCCGCATCTAGCCGCAGCCCTCCCGGGGCTTTCCACCGCCGTTAAAATCGACGTGATCACCTCCGGCGCGGTCGATCCTCTGGGCAGAGGGGCTCTCGATCCCGAGCGGGCGGCGATCCTGGGAATCTGCGAGGCGATGGGAATCCCCTGGCGAGTGCTCGATGGTGATGAGGGACCTCAGGGACAGCAGGGACGCGGATTCCTTTCCGCGATCGCCACCCCCTTCGAAGCGGGGACGGTGACCGCCTGGCGCGGCGGCCGGCGCTGGCGGGAGGTCTGGGAGGATGCCGCGCCCGCGCCGTCCCCTCAAGCCCTCGACATCGATCGGCTCGCGCGGGAGATCGCGGCGGAATGCCCTTCCGAGCCCGCCGCGCGAGTGGCCGACGCCACCGCTCCGCTGGTGGCGAGCCATGCCGTGCAGGTGCTCCGCGAGAGCGGCGTCGACGTCTCGCCCGGCGCCGCCATCGCACTCCCCGATCTCCGCCACCGGCTGCGGCTGATCCCCCAGCACGAGCAGCTCCTGGGCTTCCTGCTCCGCGTACTGCGCGAGGACGGCCTCATCGAGGTGGAAGGCGATACCGTCCGCTTCCTCCCCGCCGCCGCGGACATTCCCTCGCCCGCCGAGGCGCGGCGGCGGCTGGACGCCGCCTTCGCTCCTCTCCATGACCTGATCGATCACTGCGGGCGTCAGTATCCGGCCGTTCTCGCGGGTGAGATACCCGGACTGGCCGTGCTCTATCCGGACGGCGACTCCGAAATGCTAGGCGGCACCCTGCGGCCGGGCGACGGGGACGGTCGAATCGATCCGGCGCGGCACCTGCTCGCGAAGATCCTGAAAGCCGCGGCCCGGGAGCGCCCGCTGCGCATCCTCGAGGTCGGCGGCGGCCACGGCACCCTGACCTCCGTGCTCCTTCCGGTCCTGGAAGGGCGCGAGGTCGCCTATGACGTCGAGTACTTCTTCACCGATATCGGCCGCTCTTTCCTGCTTCGAGCCGAGCAGCGGGCGCGGGAGTCCGGCCAGAATTTCATCCGCTTCGGCAAGCTCGACATTACTCGCTACCCGGAGGCGCAGGGTTTCACCCTCGGGAGCTTCGACGCCGTGGTCGGCGCCGACGTGGTCCATGCCACGCCGAGGCTGGCCGAGACGCTGGCCAACCTGCGCGCCCTCCTCGCCCCCGGCGGCCTGCTCGGCCTGGTCGAGACGGTCCGCCCGCAGCGCTGGGGGACGATGGTCTGGGGGCTCGCCGACGCCTGGTGGAGCTTCGAGGACCGCGAGCTGCGGACCGACTCGCCGCTGCTCGGTCCCGAGGCCTGGGAGGGCCTGCTCGGCCGCAGCGGCTTCGCGGGCGCCAGAGCCTCCGCCGGCGAAGGGGAGTCCGCCCTGCTGACCGCTCGCCGGCCGCAGGAGGGACTGGGAGTCCGGTTCATCCCCGATCTGGCGGCGGCGCGGGAGGTTTCCGACCCTCGCGGGCTGGCCCTCTGCACCGCCGACCCGGCGGCCTTCCGCTATCTCGCGGCGCTCGCCGAGAGGAGTGAGGGCGCCGTGACCCTGCTCTGGGAAGGGGGCGAGGAGATCGGCCCCGCCGCCGCCCTCCTCGCCGCTCGGGGGATCCCGGCGGCGCGCTTCGCGGGAGAGGACAAGCCTGCGCCCGCGGTCTCCGAGGAGAGGACTGCCATGGCCGTGGCTCCGGCGAGCGCCGCGATCCACGACCGGCCGCTCCTCCGCACCCCCTATCTCGCCCCGCTGGACGACACCGAGCGGGCAGTGGCCGAGATCTGGAGCCGGGCGCTCGGCATCGAGCGGATCGGCACCCACGACAACTTTCTGGAGCTGGGCGGGGACTCATTGATCGGGCTTCAGGTGGTGCATGCCGTCCAGGCTCGGTTCGAGCTCGCTGATCGCACCTTCAGCTTGTACGAGCACCCGACGGTCGCGGCGATCGCCCGCTTCGTCGAAGGGGGGGAGTCAGGAGACGGCGATCCTTTCGATCAGCGCACCAGCCGCGGCGAGCGCCGCCGGGAACGGAGCGCCAGCTTTCAGAGGGTCCGATCATGAGCGACGAAACGACGACCGACACGACCCAGACTGCCTCCACCGACATCGCCATCGTCGGCCTCGCCTGCCGCTTCCCCGGCGCCGGCGATCCCGAGAGCTTCTGGCGCAACCTGCGCAACGGCGTCGAGTCGGTCTCCTTCTTCTCCGACCAGGAGCTGAGCGCGGCGGGCATCCCGCCGGCCATCTACGGCGCTCCCAACTACGTCCGCGCCCACGCCGTGGTGGAGGGGATCGAGCTCTTCGACGCCGGCTTCTTCGGCTACTCCCCGCGCGAGGCCGAGATCATGGACCCCCAGCAGCGCCTGTTCCTGGAAGTCGCCTGGGAGGCGCTGGAGCGCGCCGGCTATGACCCCTCCCGCGACCGCCAAGTGATCGGCGTCTACGGCGGCGTCACCCTGTCGAGCTACCTGATGGCGCTCAGCCCCCTGCGCGACCGGCTGCAGGCGATCGGCGTCGACACCACCATGCTGGCGGTGGGCAACGACAAGGACTCGCTGGCGCCGCGCGTCTCCTACAAGCTAGACCTGCGGGGGCCGGCGGTGACCGTGCAGACCGCCTGCTCCACCTCGCTGGTCGCCGTCCACATGGCGGCCCAGGGGCTGATCTCGGGCGAGACCGACATGGCGCTCGCCGGCGCCGTCTCACTCACCGTGCCGATGACCACCGGCTACTCCTTCCAGGAGGGCGGAATTCTGGCGCCCGACGGCCACTGCCGCGCTTTCGATGCCCGGGCCGCCGGCACCGTCTTCGGCTGTGGCGCCGGCCTGGTGGTGCTCAAGCGGCTGGCGGAAGCCCTGGCGGACGGCGACACCATCCACGCCGTGCTCAAGGGGTCGGCGGTCAACAACGACGGGGCGAGCAAGGCGGGCTTCACGGCGCCCAGCGTCGGCGGGCAGGCGGCGGTGATCGCCGAGGCGCTCGCCAACGCCGGCGTCGACGCCGATTCGATCGGCCTCGTCGAGGCCCACGGCACCGCCACGGCGCTCGGCGATCCGGTGGAGATCGCGGCGCTCACCAAGGCCTTCCGGCGCACCACGGCCCGCCGCGGCTACTGCGCCGTGGGGTCGGTGAAGACCAACCTCGGCCACCTGGAGGTCGCGGCGGGGATCGCCGGCCTGATCAAGGCGGCGCTGGCGGTCGAGCGGGCGGAGATCCCGCCCAGCCTCCACTTCGAGCGCCCCAACCCGCAGATCGATTTCGCGGCGAGCCCGTTCTTCGTCAACTCCGATCTCGCCCCCTGGCCCGAAGGGCCGCGGCGGGCGGGGGTCAGCTCGTTCGGTTTCGGCGGCACCAACGCCCACGTGGTGCTGGAGGAGGCGCCGGCGCCCCTGCCCACCGACCCCGACCGTCACTGGCAGCTTGTCGTGCTCTCGGCGCGCAGCGTCGCCGCGCTCGATGCGGCGACAGCCAACCTCGCCGCGTTCCTTGAAGAGAATCCAGCCGCCGATCTCGCCGATGTGGCGTTCACCCTGCAGGTGGGGCGCCAGCCCTTCGAGCACCGGCGAGCCCTGGCCGTCCGCGGCGCGGAGGACGCCCAGGCGCTGCTGGCCGGCCGCGATCCGCTGCGGGTGTCGACCGGAGTCCACGACGGCGCCAACCGGACGGTCTGCTTCCTCCTTCCGGGCCAGGGAGCGCAGCACCCCGGCATGGCGCGCGAGCTATACCGGCACGAGGAGGTCTTCCGCGCCGAGCTCGACCACTGCGCCGCACTGTTCCAGGAGGAGGCGGGGATCGACGTACGAGTTTTCGTGGATCCCGATCCCGCTACGGACTTGACCGAGCTCGGCGATCGGCTGGAGAAGACCGAGATCGCCCAGCCGGCTCTGTTCGCCGTCGAGTGGGCGCTGGCGAAGCTCTGGATGAGCTGGGGGGTGATGCCCAAAGCCCTGCTCGGCCACAGCCTGGGCGAACTGGTGGCGGCCGCCCTCGCGGGCGTCTTTTCGCTGGAGGACGCGGCGCGGCTGGTGGCGGTCCGCGGCCGGCTGATGGCGGCGCTGCCGAAGGGGGACATGCTGGCGATCCCCCTCTCCGAGGCGGAGGTCGCGCCGCTGCTCACCGGCGGCGTCGCCCTCTCGGCGGTCCACGGCCCCGGGATGTGCATCGCCGCCGGCCCGCCGGACGAGATCGCGCGGTTGATGGCCACCCTCGCCGAGCGCGACGTCGAGAGCCGCGCGCTGCACACCTCGCACGCCTTTCACTCGGGCATGATGGACCCGGTCGTCGAGCCTTTCCGCGACGAGGTCCGGAAGGTGCGCCTGTCTCCGCCGCGCATCCCCTTCGTCTCCAACGTCTCCGGCGGCTGGATCACCCCGGCCGAGGCCACCGATCCCGCCTACTGGGGGCGCCAGCTCCGGCGCACCGTCCGCCTCGCCGAGGGGATCGGCGCCCTGCTGTCCAAGCCGGGAGCGACGCTGCTGGAGGTGGGGCCGGCGCAGGCGCTGTCGGGCGCCGCGCGGCAGCATCCCGCCCGCACGGCCGGCCACTTGGCGCTCCCCAGCCTCCCCCACCCCAAGGACCCGCGCGACGCCCTGGACACCCTCCTGCACGCCCTCGGCACCCTCTGGGTGGGCGGAGTCGAGGTCGACTGGAAGGCCTTTCATGGAGAACGCCGCCGCCGGCGCGTGCCGCTCCCCACCTACCCCTTCGAGCGCAAGCGCCACTGGATCGACTTCGAGAAGCTGGCCGGCGCTCCCGCGGTCGCTCCGGTGGCGCCCGCCCCGGCCGCTCCGAAGGCCGAGACCGCGGCCCCTGTCGCGATCGCGGCGGCAGCAGCCCCGCGCTCCTACGTCGAGAGCCGCTACGCCACCCAAGAGACGGCCGGTGGGTTCGTGGCGCCGCGCAACGAGGTCGAGGAGATCATCGCCGACCTCTGGCAGACCCTGCTGGGCGTGGAGCGGGTGGGGGCGGAGGACAACTTCTTCCGCCTCAACGGCAACTCGCTGATCGCCCTCCAGGCGATCGCGCGCATCCAGTCGGTCTTCGGCGTCAAGCTCTCGGTGCGCTCCTTCTTCGAGAGCCCGACGGTGGCCGGCCTCGCCCGTATCGTGGCCGAGCGCCAGCCGGGGCTGGAGGCGCTGACCGCCCGGGCCCGCATCCTGGAGGAAGTCATCGCGGCCGTTCCCGCGCCGCCGCCGGCGGTCCCGGTCGTACCCGCCGCGCCCTCGCCGGTGGCCGTCCCGGGGGGGAACACCGAAGGGGAAGCCGAGGGTGTCCGCTTCAGCCTCTTCTTCTTCTCCGGTAACGAGGCGATGTTCCCGGAGTACAAGTACCAGCTCATCGTCGAGGGGGCGAAGTTCGCCGACCGCAACGGCTTCACGGCGATCTGGACCCCGGAGCGCCACTTCCACAGCTTCGGCGGCCTGTATCCCAACCCGGCGGTCCTGAGCGCCGGCCTCGCCATGGTCACCGAGCGGTTGCAGATCCGCGCCGGCAGCGTGGTGCTGCCGCTCCACGATCCGATCCGGGTGGCCGAGGAGTGGTCGGTGGTCGACAACCTGTCGCGGGGGCGGGCCGGCATGGCCTTCGCCTCGGGTTTCCACCCCAACGATTTCGTCTTCTCGCCGGCCAGCTATCCCGACCGCCGGGCGTTGATGTTCGACCGCATCGAGATCGTCCGCCGGCTCTGGCGAGGTGAGGCGGTGACGGTGCGCGGCGGCGCCGGCAACGAGATCGAGGTCGAGATCTTCCCCAAGCCGGTAACCCCTGAGCTGCCGGTCTGGATCACCTGCGCCAACACGCCGGCCACCTTCGAGGACACCGGGCGGATCGGCGCCAACGTGCTGACCTCGCTGATCGGCCTCACCCCCGAGGTGCTGGCCGACCGCATCGCCCTCTACCGCGACAGCCGCGCCAAGGCGGGCCTCGACCCGCGGACCGGCCAAGTGGCGGTGATGCTCCACACCTTCGTGGGCGACGACCTGGCGGCGGTCAAGGAGAAGGTGCGCGCCCCCTTCTGCGACTACCTGCGCTCGCACACCGAGCTGCTCACCTCCCTCGCCCGCAGCCTCCACCACAGCTTCGACGAGGGGAGCTTCGCCAAGGAGGACCTGGAGGAGCTGCTGATGATGGAGTTCGAGCGCTACTTCGCCAGCGGCTCGCTGCTCGGCACCCCCGAGAGCTGCCTCGCCATGGTCCACCGCCTGCGCGCGATCGGGGTGGACGAGGTCTGCTGCCTGCTCGACTTCGGAGTGGACGTCCCCTCGGTGATGGACAGCCTGAACCACCTCGCCACGCTGCGGCAGCTCGCCACCCGGGAGGCCGTCGCGGCCGGCTAGATCATGGAAGCTCTCCTCCAGACGCCGTGGGACGATCTCTTCCCGCTCTCCTTCGCCCAGGAGCGCTTCTGGTTCCTGTACCTGCTGGCGCCGGAGGAGGCCGCCTACAACATCACCCTGGCGGTGAGGCTCGACGGCTCGCTGGACGTCCGCGCCTACCGCCGCGCGGTCGCCGAGATCGTCCGCCGCCACGAGCCGCTGCGCACGGTTTTTCCGGCGACGCTCGACGAGCCGGGGCAGGTCCCGCTTCCACCGATGGAGGACTTTCCCCTTCCCTGGATCGACCTCGGGGCGCTCGCGCCGTCGACGGCGGAGACCGAGGCCCGGTGCCTGGCCGAAGCCGAGGCCGCGCGGCCTTTCCCACTGCGGACGGGACCGCCGTTCCGCGCCCATCTGGTCCGCAGCGGCGGCGATCGCTGGCTGGCGCTCTTCGCCCTCCATCACATCGTGGGGGACGGCTGGTCGGTCGAGCTGCTGCTGCGCGAGCTGACGCCGCTCTACACAGCGTTCCGGGACGGGCGCCCATCCCCCCTCCCCGACCTCCCTCTCCAGTACGCCGACTTCGCGGTCTGGCAACGGGAGCGGCTGCGCGGCGAGCCCCTCGATTGGCTGGTCGCCTTCTGGCGGGACGCCCTGGACGGCGCTCCGGCGGAGATCGAGCTGCCGGCCGACCGACCGCGGCCGCGGGTCCAGAGCTTCCGCGGCGCCCGCGCCGTCGAGATGATCCCCGCCGCGCCCCTCGCCGACCTCAGCCGGCGGCAGGGCGCGACCCCCTTCGTCACGGTGCTCGCCGGCTTCCAGGCGTTCCTCCACCGCGTCACCGGCCAGACCGACGTCGTCGTCGGCTCGCCCGTCGCCGATCGCGGCCGGACCGAAATCGAGGGGCTCATCGGCCTGTTCGTGAACACCCTGGCGCTGCGGGCGCAGATCGATCCGGACGCGCCCTTCCGCGAGCTGCTGGAGCGGACCAAGGGGGTGGTCGTCGCCGCCCTGACGCACCAAGATCTTCCGTTCGAGAAGCTGGTGGACGCGCTGGGGACCGAGCGCCGGCTCGACCGCAACCCGCTCTTCCAGGTCTCGCTGGCCTTCCAGGGAGCGGCGCCGGACCCCCCGGACCTGCCGGGGATCGTGGCGGAAGTGGTGGACGACCTCACCCTGGACGCCGTACCGTTCGATCTCGGCCTCTCCGTGCAGGGGATCGGCGACCGCTTCGAGCTTGCCCTCGAGTACTCCTCCGATCTCTTCGACGGCACTACGGCCCACCGCCTCCTCGGCCAGCTCCGCCGGCTCCTCGCGGGGATCGGCGCGGACCCCGGCCTGCCGGTGCGGGATCTCCCACTGCTCTCGGCGGCGGAGCACCAACAGGTCGCCCGCGAGTGGACCGGCGCGCGGTCGGACTACCCTCGCGAGGCGACTCTCCCCGAACTGTTCGCCCGCCAAGCCGAACGCGCGCCGGGAGCGATCGCGCTGGTCCAGGGGGACGCGGAGATGACCTATGGGGAGCTTCTCGACCGGGCGCGGCAGCTAGCGGTACCGCTGCGGGCGCTGGGCGTGGAGCCCGACGTCCGCGTCGCGGTCGCCCTCCCCCGCTCGTTCGACCTGATCGCGGCCATCCTTGCCATCCTCGAAGCGGGCGGCGCCTACGTTCCGATCGACTCCTCGCATCCCGGCGAGCGGATCGCCCGCCTGCTCCGGAACTCGGGAGCGTCGGCGCTGGTCACCCGCGGCACCCGGCAGCCTGGAATGGATCTCCCGGTCCTGGACCTCGACGCTCTCCCCGAGGTTCCTGCGGCGCCGGCTCCGCCGGCTCGACCAGACCCTGACAACCTGGCCTACGTGATGTACACGTCGGGCTCGACGGGCGCGCCCAAGGGGGTCGCGGTGACCCACCGCAACGTGGCGCGGCTGGTGCTCGGCACCGGCTACGCCCGGTTCGGACCGGACGAGGTGTTCCTCCAGCTCGCCCCGGTCTCGTTCGACGCCTCGACGCTGGAGATCTGGGGGCCGCTCCTGCACGGCGGCCGGCTGGCCCTGGCGCCCGACGGGCCAGTCTCGCTGTCTGAGCTGGGCGCGCTCCTCCGGCGCCACCGGGTCACCACCCTCTGGCTGACCGCGGGTCTCTTCCACCAGATGGTGGACGAGGAGATCGGCGCCCTCGCCGGCCTCCGGCAGCTCCTCGCCGGCGGCGACGTGCTCTCGACCGTCCACGTGCGGCGGGCGCTGGAACGGCTGCCCGGGACGGTGGTGATCAACGGCTATGGCCCCACGGAAGGAACGACGTTTAGCGCCTGCTGGCCGATGAGCGGGCCGGATGCCGTGGTCGATCCGGTCCCCATCGGTCGGCCGATCGCCAACACCAGCGCCCAGGTGCTCGACGGCGCGATGGGACCGGTTCCGATCGGCACCCCGGGGGACCTCTACGTCGGCGGCGACGGCCTGGCGCGCGG
>DASWQX010000878.1:0-4098 GCA_036403495.1 Thermoanaerobaculia bacterium | reverse complement strand
TGGCCGTAGACCATCAGCGTGCTCAGGTAGACGACGCGGGAAGCGTTCACCGCCCGGGAGGCCTCCAGCACCCGCCGCGTCCCCTCCCGGTTGACCCAGGCGCGGTGCTTCTGGCTGCCGGAGGTGCCGTAGGCGCAGTGGAAGACGATGTCGCACCCTTGGATGGCCACCGCGAGGTCGGGTGCGCTGGTGACGTCGCCGCGCAGCACGGTGACCGGGAAGCGCGCGAGGCGCGCCGCGCCGGCGAGGTTGCGCACCAGCGCCCGCACCTCGACGCCGTGCTCGAGGACCAGCCGCTCGGCCAGCCGGCTGCCGATGAAGCCGCCGGCGCCGGTGATCAGGGCCCTGCGGCCGGCGAGCGCCTCGAGGCCGCTCACGACGTTTGCGCTCCCGCCCTCGGAATAATCGACCAGGGGTGCACCAGCGGCCGGCGACTCTCGTAGCAGGCCTCGATCAGCGCCTGCGACCGCCGACCCTCGGTTCCGGAGACCAGCGGCTCGCGGCGAAGCCGGATGGCGCGGGCGAAGTCGTCGATCTGGCGCACGAAGACGTCGCCGAAGTTGAGCCCGGCGCCGGCGTCCCGCCGGGCGTGGCCGCTGAGGGCCACCTCGCTGCCGGCGATCGACAGGCGGATCGTGGGATCGGAATCCCAGATGCCCGCCTCCAGCGTCGCCCGCTCCCCCTCGAAGACGCAGGTGTTCCGCAGGTTGCGGGTGCGGCTGATCTCGACGGTCCCCGTCACCTCGGGAGCCCCGGCCTTGGCGAGCACCATCTCGCAGTCCGACTCGACGCCGCCCACGGCGTCGTCGCGGTACTCGACCACGTCCAGGTCGCCCAGCCACCAGAGCAGCAGGTCGAGCACGTGGACGCCGAAGTCGGCCAGCACGCCGCCCCCCGCCATCTCCTTCCTGAGCAGGAAATCGGTGGCGAACGGCCAGCGCGGCACCACCCCCTGGCGGAGGTCGAAGCGGCGGATCTCGCCGAGCAGGCCGTCGCGCAGCAGGTTGCGGACGAACAGCGACGCGTCGAAGAAGCGGAAGTCGAGGCCGACGGCGAGCACGGCGCGGCCGGCGCGGGCGGCGTCGATCATCTCGTCGCACTCCCTCACGCTCATCGCCATCGGCTTCTCGACCAGGACGTGGACCCCCCGCCGGAGCAGCTCGATCGAGACCGGCGCATGCAGGCTGTTCGGCAGCGCCACGACCGCGGCCTCGACCTTCCCCGGAAGCGCTGAGACGTCGGTCGTCACCTCGGGTACCCCGAAGCGCTCGGCGAGCGCGCGAGCGCGCTTCTCGTCGGCGTCGACCAGCACCGCCGCCTCGACCCTGTCGGACGCCACGATGGCGGGCAGATGGTGGATCTGCGCGACGGCGCCACAGCCGACGACGGCGAGGCGGACCTTGGATGTGTTCGGCTTCGTCATTCAGGCGTGCTCGGATCGGGGCCGCAGGAGCGGCGGCGTATGTTACAAGATTTCGGAATCGATCCGGGCGTTCTCGCGCATCGCCGCCGCCAGCTCCCCCGGAGTGCCGACGTCCCGGTAGCTCCCATCAGGGAACTCGACCCCCTCGACCCGCAGCCCCGCCTCGACCGCGGAGCGCACCACGGCGCCGATCTGGAGCTCGGGACCGTCCGCCGGCGCCTTCCGCACCGCCTCGTGGAGGAAGCGGGTGAAGACCGGGCTCCAGACGGCGATCAGCCAGTTGAAGCGGAGCGCCGTGGCGACCGGGCGGATCTCGATGCGCACCACCCGGCCCTCCGCGTCCAGCTCGACCATGTCGGTCGTCTGGTGCCGCTCGGCCGGAAAGAGCCCGAGCACGAGGTCGGCGCCGGTGGCCGCCTGCCGCGCGATCAGCGGCGCGTAGGCGTCGACCGGCTCGAAGAGGACATCCGGGAAGCCGAGCGCGACGATGGCGCCGTCGACGAACGGGAACGCCCGGTCGAGCGTCTCCGGCACGCTTCGCGACCCCGGGATCGAGAGGTAGGCGAGCGCCACGCCCGCGATCTCGCCGGTCCCGAAATAACGGGGGACGTCCTGCTTCGACTCGTGGAGCACCATGAACGCCTTGCCGACGCCGCCCGCCCGGAAGCGCTCGAGCAGATAGTGCCCCGCCACCTTGGGAGCCGGCCCGCGCGGAGTCTCCCGGAAGCCGATCGGCAGCAGCTCCTTGCTGCATGGCAGCGGCCCTAGCCGCTCGGCCCGGCCGGCGGCGGGGATGAGACCGAGGAGAAGGGACCTGGATGGAACCAGCTCGAGCGGCTCATCGAAGTCGTCCGACATCCATTTGATAATGCCTTTCGCACTACCGGCGACGCGCTGGCGTGGCTTGGTCATGGCTCTTGATGCTAGCCCTGCCCCGCCCGGGCATCAATGCCCGGGCTACGCCGAAAATGAGAAGCCGGGTAAACCCGGCTCGATGTTTGAGACTCTCCAGGGAGCCGGCTTCAGCCGGCTTTTGGGTTGAGGCGTAGCCCGGGCATTCATGCCCGGGCGAGATGGCCGCGGCTCTCGCCGCTATAAGATCCCGCCCCATGCCCCACGCACCCTCCGCCTACGCCCACCTCACCCGCAAGGAGGCCGACATGGCCTTCCAGCGGCGGGCGTGGACGATCTTCGAGTGGCTCGGGCCCACGGACGGCCGGACGATCCTCGACTGCGGCTGCGGGCGCGGGTTCTATCTCAAGATGCTGCGCCACCTGGGGGACGCCCGACTGTTCGGCGTCGACCTCGAGCTCCCCTATCTCCGCAAGGCGCGGCGCAATACGGCCCACCTTCCGGCGGTGCTGGTGGGCAATGCCTCGATCTACGACCTCCCCTTCCCGGACGAGACGTTCGACGCCGTCCTGCTCTCCGAGATCCTGGAGCACGTCGACCGCGACGTCGACGCCCTGCGCGAGGTCCGCCGCGTGCTCAAAACCGGCGGCCTCGCGCTGATCACCGTTCCGCACGCCGACTACCCCTTCTGGTGGGACCCGATCAACAAGACCCTGGAATCCCTCTTCGGCACGCACATCGGCCGCGGACCGCTCGCCGGCATCTGGGCCTTCCACGTCCGCCTCTATACACCGGAGCAGCTACGGGAGTCGGTGCTCGCGGCGGGGTTCGCGGTCGAGGAGGAGCGCTCCTTCACTCACCACGCCTTCCCGTTCATCCACAACCTGCTCTACGGCCTCGGCAAGCCGCTCCTCGAATCGGGGATCCTCGGCCGTGGCCTCTCCGACGTGGCCGACCGCGGCAGCTTCGACTCCGGCGGCGGCAGCCCGCTTCACCCGGTCAATCTATTGCTCAAGCTGCTGAACTGGATCGACCGCAAAAACCGCATGAACGAGCCGCCGGGGCGGTCAACGGTCAATCTCTGCCTGAAAGCGCGGAAGGCCGCGCCTTGAATTAACCCTCCCGCTCCACCAGCACCAGCGTCACGTCGTCCATCACCGGCCGGCCGCCGCAGAAGGCGCGGACGAGCTCCATCAGGGCGTCCACGGCGGGGCCGAGCGCCAGCCCGCGCGTCTCCGCCAGCGCCACCTCCAGGCGGTCGAGGCCGAGCTCCTGGTCGGCGGGATTGCGGGCCTCGAAGGCGCCGTCGGTCGAGATCAGCAGCCGGTCGCCAGGCGCCAGGGCGATCTCCCGCGCGGGGAGCGGCCGGTCGCGGAAGAGACGGTTCAGCAGCACTCCGGTGGAGGGGAGCTGCTCGACTCCTGCCCCGCGCTGCCAGAGGAGCGGCGGATGGCCGGCGCTGAAGTAGCGCGCGCGGCCGTCCGGGAGCAGCAGTCCGTAGACCAGCGTGGCGCACGCCGCGCCGGCGAAGAAATCGATGCCGGCGAGCAGCTCTCGCGAGACCCGGTCGGGCTCGGCGCTCCGCCGCCGCGCGGCGTCGAGGGTGGAGCGCAGCATGCCGGCGTACATGGCGGCGCTCACCCCGTGCCCCACGACGTCGCTCACCGACACGGCGAGGCCGCCGTCCACCGCCTGGGTCAGGTAGAAATCGCCGCCGAGGGCGTCGCAGGAGAGCAGCCGCCCCTCGACGCGCCACCCCTCCACCGCCACCGGATCGCGCGGCAGCAGGCTGAATTGAAACAGGCGCGCCTTCTCCAGGTCGT
>DASWQX010000877.1:0-2563 GCA_036403495.1 Thermoanaerobaculia bacterium | reverse complement strand
CGCGGGAACCTCTCGCGAGATCTACCTGCCGCTGTCGACCGCCGACCGCAAGTTCGAGCACCCGGCGCTCGCCTCGCCGCTCGACGAGATCGTGGTCCGGCTGAAGAGCGGGGTGAGCGGGGAGGAGACCTCGCCGGTGCTGCGCGACCTCCTCGACCGGCTGCACGGCGGCACCGGCGACTACGAGCTGGTGGTGCCCGAGGCGCTGCTGGCCGAGAGCCGGCGCACCCAGCGGCTGTTCAACGTGGTGATGGGGGCGATCGCCGGCATCTCGCTGCTGGTGGGGGGGATCGGGATCATGAACATCATGCTGGCGACGGTGCTCGAGCGCACCCGCGAGATCGGCGTCCGCCGCGCCGTGGGTGCCCGCGCCGGCGACATCCGCTTCCAGTTCATCGTCGAGTCCTTCGCCATCAGCCTGATCGGCGGCGTGGCGGGGATCGTGGCCGGCCTCGCCCTCGCCCGCGGTGTCGCCGCCTACGCCGGCTGGGAGACGATCGTCACCGGCGCCTCGATCCTCCTCGCCACCGGCGTCGCGATGACCGTCGGCCTCGCCTCCGGCATCTACCCGGCCACCCGCGCCGCCGCGCTCGATCCGATCGAAGCCCTGCGCTACGAGTAGGCGTGCGAAAACAGCCGGAAAGCTCCCCCTCGTCCGTCTTTCAGTAACATAGAGCGCAGCGTTCGCGCCTAGTGTTGCTGCGGGGGTCTGCCATCCCCGGGGAGCTGCCGTGAAAAAGTCGTCCCCTTTCCTCCTGCTGGTCCTCGGGCTGCTGGTCGGTTTTCCGGCCGCGCGGCTGGCGACGGCACCCGCCGCGCCCCCTGCGGCGGTGCCCGAGCCGGCGGCGAAAGCGGTGGCGGCTTCCCCGCCGGCCGAGACTCCCGAGACGGCCCAGGCCGCCCGCGACGGCGAGGACTGCAAGCCGGTGGCGGACGCGCAGGGCAAGCCCGCCTCTCCCCACGCTTGGTGCGAGCCGGTGCGGCAACTACGGGATTTCTTCGGCCTGCGGGCGGAGCCGGCGAAGACCCGCGGCGACAGCCTGCGGGAGTTGATCGCCACCGCGAACGCGGACGACTACGACCTGCGCTTCATGATCGCCCTGGTGCCGGCGCCCCCCGATCCACGGCTGGATCAGGCGCTCGACGCGATCCAGAAGGGGTTCGCGAAGTCCGAGGAGGCGCGCACCGAGCCGCCGCGCCCCGACTACCTGATCGAGCGCGTCTCGATCCCCTGGGCTAACGCCGACGCGGCCCAGGCGCGGTCGGCTCAGGGGCGCCCCGGGATCATGCTCTTCCGCGGCAGCGACCCCCGCAGCCTGGAGATGGTCTTCCTGATCGCCGAGACCCCCAAGAGCGGGATTCAGAAGGGTGCGTTCAAGAGCGCCCTCGAGCTGATCGCCGACCTGCAGGAGACCTCCATCGAGCCGGGCGTCCCGGACGTTCCGATCCTGGGCCCCTCCTTCTCGGGCTCGGCGGAATCGGTGCGGCTGGCGCTCCAGTCCTGGCGCCAGGAGCGGGGGGAGCGCCCAGGGCTGACCTTCAAGGTCGCGTCCGGCTCGGCCACCGCAAAGGGCCTGGAGGAGACCTTCAGCGGCCTGGGCGTGAGCTTCTGCCGCACCGTGCTGCCGGACGACATGCTGCACGACGACGCCTTCGCGTTCCTCAGCGGCCAGATGGGGTGGGACCTGCGCCGGGTCGCCCTGCTGACCGAGGACGACACCGCCTACGGCCAGAAGTTCCTCCGCACCGAGAAGAAGGAGCAGGATGAGGAGGAGGCCTCCGCGCACCAGCGGATCGTGCTGATCCCCTTTCCCAGCCACATCTCGGACCTCCGCAACGCCGTCGAGGTGGTGGAGAAGGCCCAGGCCCAGAAGCCGGCGGTGGAGAACCCGCTCCAGGTCGACCACCCCGTGCTCGACCTCGACCTCTCCGGCCGCGAGACGGCCACCGACCTCGTCCCCACCTTCAGCCCGCTGACCACCTACAGCAACGACCTCGCCCTCTCGAACCTCCTGGGGACGATCGCGCGGGAGGGAATCCGCTACGTCGGCATCGTGGCGACCGACGTCAAGGACAAGCTCTTCCTCGCCGAGGAGATCCGCCGCCTGGCGCCCGACGTCGTCCTGTTCACCTTCGACAGCAACCTGCTCTACGCCTATCCGCAGGTCGCGGCGACCACCGACGGCATGCTGATCTTCTCCAGCTCGCCCCTGTTCACTCAGGGGGCGCCCTGGCTCCCCTCCTCGCCGGAGGACCGCCGGGGGATCTTCCGGCGGCAGTTCGCCGGCGAGTTCCAGCAGGGGGTCTTCGAGGCGGTCCGCTACCTGCTGGGGGCGCGGCCGGTGCCGGCGCCGCAGACCTGGATCTCCGCCGTGGGCAACGGCGCACTCTGGCCGATCGCGCGCCTCAAGGACCGCTCCGCCTCGCCGGCCGCGCTGGCCGAGGCGAGCGTTTGCAGCGCGGCGCTCCCCTCCGGCGTCAGCGAGGAGGCGAGCGAGGCCGTCGGCAGCGGCTTCGCCGGTAAGGACGACCTGCAGATCCTGCTGGTCGTGGTGATCCTCTA
>DASWQX010000876.1:0-8546 GCA_036403495.1 Thermoanaerobaculia bacterium | reverse complement strand
TGAATAGGCGACCCGACAGGTTGATATGGATGGCCAAGCCGGCGGCTCGTACCGTCCACTCGCGCAGCCGCTCGCAGACCTGGGCGAGAACCCAGTACGAAAGGGGCTGGATGAGGCCGGCCTCCTCGGCCACCGGGATGAACTCGGACGGCGGGAGCATCCCTCGGTCCGGCCGGGGCCATCGCACCAGGGCCTCGAAGGCCACGACGGCACCATCGCTCAGCCGCACGATCGGCTGGTAGTGGACTCGGAGCTCGCTGCGCTCGATCGCCCGGCGGAGCTCGTTCTCGAGCCGCAGCCGCTCGATGGAGCGGTTGGCCATGACGCGGTCGTAAACCTCATGGCGTCCGCCCCCCAGGGCCTTGGCGCGATACATGGCGATATGGGCGTCGCGCAAGAACGACTCGCTCTCGGCGTAGCTCTTGCCAAGGGCGATGCCAATGCTGACGCTGGGGAAGATCTCCTGGCGTGAGATCTCGACCGGCAGGCTGATCGCCGCACGGAGGCTCTCGGCGAGCTTCAGCGACTCGCCGAGATCGTGGCTGTCGCACAGCAGGACCGCGAACTCGTCGCTGGACAACCGCGCCGCCGTGTCCCCCGCGCCCAGGCAAGCCACGATCCGCCGTGCCACGTCGCCGAGAAGCTGGTCTCCCGCGGCCTGCCCCAGGCTGTCGTTGATGACTTTGAAGCGATCGAGGTTGAGGGACAGCAGGGCGCAGTGCTCGCCGCCTCGCGCCCGGATCTGCTCATCGATCCGGCGCAGGAACAGGGTACGGTTCGGCAGATCGGTCAGCCGGTCGTGCAGGGACTCGCGCTCGAGCAGCTCCTGGGCCCTGTGCTGTTCGGTCACGTCGTGAAGGAAGACGCGCACGAGGGCGCTGTCCGGCACGGAGTAGACCATCTGGTGGTAGACCCGCTGCTCGTGGCTGACCTCGAAGGAGAACGACTTCGTCTCGCCGTGCCGGAAGCGCGGCAGGATCGGCGAGACGTTGCCGAGCACCGGGTGCCAACTGCCGAGCGCCTGGAGGTCGGGGAAACGGGAGCGAGCGGCCTGGTTGACGTAGAGGGCGTTGCC
Organism: Thermoanaerobaculia bacterium; assembly: GCA_036403495.1. Lineage (GTDB taxonomy): Bacteria > Acidobacteriota > Thermoanaerobaculia > Multivoradales > UBA5704 > DATARR01. Next base: position 7,471 of record DASWQX010000876.1, on the reverse strand, counting down.
GGCGAGGTCGAGCTCGACCACCGGGTCGGGGCTCTGCTCGGGCAGCGAGGCCAGACGGCGGATCGCCCGCTCGGCCCGCTTGCGGTCGTTGCTGTCCTCCAGGAACAGCGCCATGCCCCGGACGCGGCCGTCGGCGCCGCGTAACGGCGCGGCCGAGACCCGGAGATCGATCGGCACGCCCGTCTTCTCGCGGCCGCGGACTTCGATGCCGATGAAGCGCTCGCCGGCGATCACCCGCTGGCGCAAGGCGACATGCTCGTCCCACCGGTCGTCCGGTACGATGGGGAGCCGCTCCCCGAGTGCCTCCTCCGCCCGCCAGCCGAACGTGCTCTCGGCGGCAGGGCTCCACAGGGTGACGAGGCTCTCGGCGTCGACCGTCACGATGGCGAGCGGCGAGGCCTCGACCAGGGCTCGCAGAGTCTCGTTCAGCCGCCGCAGCTCCTCTTCATAACGGTTGCGCTCGGTCATGTCGCGGGCGATGGTGGAAAAGTGCTCGACGGCGCCGTTCTCCCCCTTGTGGGCGACGATTACCTGCCAGACCGGGATCTCCTGGCCCTCCGGACCGAGGAACGCCTCCTCTCCCTCCCAGACGCCGTCACGGGCGGCCACCGGGAACCCCTCCTCGACGAACCTGCGCACCGCCCACTCTGGCGAGTAGTCCTTGACCAGGGTCAACGGCTCGTCCGCGCCGATGCCGACCATCCGCCGGCCCGCCTGGTTCATGTAGAGGCACTGGCCGTCGGGCCGCGCCATGCCGATGAAGTCGGTCGCGGCCTCCAGGATGGCGGTCAGGCGCGCCTGCGCCTCGACCGCCTGGCGCCGCTCGGTGATGTCCTTGGAGACGCAGACGATGCCGGTCAGCTCGCCGATCTCGTTGCGCAGCGCCGTCACCACGATGTCGACCCAGACCTTGTTCCCGTTCTTGTGCCCCCCCTGCCACTCGCCGAAATGGCTCTTACCGGCGAGGACGTCGTCGAAATCCTGCCTGAAATCGGCGGCGGCGCTTTCGGGGTCGGGGTAGAGAATGGCGCCTGTGTTGCCGATCGCCTCCTCGGCCGTGTAGCCGAAGATCTCGACGGCGCCCTGGTTCCAGTAGGTGATCCTCCCCTCGCGATCGGTGACGGTCACGCTGTCGCGCACGGCCGAGAGGATGTCGGCCTGGAAGCGGAGCCGCTCGGCCGTGCGCTTGCGCTCGATCGCGTAGCGCAGGGCGCGCGCCAGCGAGTGGCCGTCGAAGGTCCCCTTGGCCAAGTAGTCCTGGGCTCCGGCACACAGCGTCTGGCGGGCCAGCTCCTCGTCGTCGAGACCGGTCAGCACCACGATCGGCACCGGCCCGGCCACCGCCGCGGCGGCGGACAGGGTGGCGATCCCCACGCTGTCGGGCAGCGTGAGATCGAGGAGGACGAGGTCCATGTCCCGCTGCCCGAGGCGCACGAGCCCCTCGTCCAGGCGTTTCACATTCCGGACCTCGAAGCCGGACGGGGCTTCGCGCGAGAGCACCTCGCAGATGAGCCGCGCGTCGGACGGGCTGTCCTCGATCAGCAAGACCCGGATCTTGTCGCTCGGACCCTTCATGACCGCGCTCCGACCGGACGGTCTACCGCCTCCAACCCGGCCGGCTCCGGTAGCTGGAAGGACTTCACGACATCCTCCGGCCAAGGAGGAAGGTCGTGTCCCCGGAAGAGCCGGCAGCCGCCGTCCCCCAGCTCCCGCGTCCCCGCCAGGGCGGACCCCGCAGCCTGCAGCAACCGGTCGGACGTGTCGCCGTCCAGGGGGTACCAGGCCGCACCCACATTGGCGCGCAGACGGACGCTCTCGAAAGGCGCGATGGCGGCGAGGCGAATCCTCTCCGCCACCATTCGGATCGCCGGTGGGGTCGCGGCGTGGGGGAGCAGCAGCGCGATCTCTTCTTCGCCCAGCCGCCCCAGCACGTCCGCTTGGCGAACGCACCAGGTGAGCCGCCGGCCGACCTCGTGCAACAGCCGCGTCCCGAGAGCCGACCCCAGCCTCTCGCGCGCCTCCTCGAGGTTTCCCAAGCCCAGCAGGAGCAGAGCCGGCTTCTCGCGGAACCGGCCGGCGAACGCCAGGATGTCCGCCAGCCGGCGCAGGAAGGAGGCCCGGTCGGAGAGCCCGGTCGCCGGATCCGAGACGGCCCGCGCTCCAGACCGGCGGCCGCGCAGGGTCTGCCGGTGGCGGATCGCGGCGTGGCGCAGCGCTCGTTCGAGGTCGGGGGGAACCCGCCCCTCCCGGTCCAGGATCAGGTACTCCTGAATGCCGGCCGCGACCGCCTGGGCTCCCAGCGCCTCGTCCGGGTGTCCGGTCAACAGCACGATAGGGATGCGATCCGCCAGCATCTGGGCACGGAACAGGCTGGTCCGCCCGGCCTCATCGGTCAGCGCGAGATGGATCAGCAAGGCGTCGTAGGGGCGGATTCGCAGCACCTCGACCGCCCGTTCCAGCCGCGGCACGACCTCGACCTCGAAACGCCGGCTGGCGAGGAGATCGCGGATCGCCCGCGCGCAGAACGGATCGTCTCCGACGACGAGGACGGAATGTCTGGACGAGCTCTCGATCGCTTCAGGGAACCACACGCCGTCCTCCGGAAAGCCGCTCACAGGTTTTGATTCATGGAATTGCAAGATCGATACCTCGAAAGGGTAGGCCTGCGGAGTCGACTTTCCCTCGGGCGCGGGTTCCCCGAGGGCCTTACGGCGTGCCGGATCCGTCCGGACTCTGGACGGCCCGTCCAGAGTCCGGACGCGATTCCAGCAACTCGCCGACCTCCTCCGCAATCCGGGCGAGCGGCTGCGGTTTCGAGAGGAGACGGCCGGCGCCGAGCCCGGCGAGCTCGGTCTCGACCTCGGTGCTGCGGTAGGCCGTCAACAGGATCGTCCGCGCCCAGGGCTGGCGCACCTGCACCTGGCGCAACACATCGAGGCCGCCGCGAAGCTCGGCCGTCCCCAGCCGCAAGTCGGCGATGACCAGGTCATACCTGGCGACCGCGAGCAGGCGCTCGGCTTCCGCCAGGCTGCGCGCCTTGTCGACCGTGTAGCCGCGGCGGGAGAGGTAGTCCCCCATCGCGAAGAGGATCGCCACCTCGTCGTCGACGATCAGCAGCCGGAGCTCGGGGAGCGGTCCATCGGCGGTCATCTCTGGAACCGGGCGAGGTCGACCCGGAGCTCCTTGATCTTCTGGTAGAGCGTGCTGCGCGGAATGCCGAGGCGCCGGGCCGCGTGGACCACCCGTCCGCGCTCCTCGCGCAGCACCCGCTCGATCTGCTGCTTCTCCAGCTCAATCAGCGTCTGCCCCCCACCCGCGACGGGGGATTCGGCGAGCGTTGGGGCGAAGCGGAAGTCGGAGGGATGGATCTCCTTCTCTTCGGCGCGCAGCAGGGCGCGTTCGAGAACGTTGCGCAGCTCACGGACGTTGCCGGGCCATGAATAGTCGCGCAGGGCTTCCAGAGCACCGGTGGCCAAGCGGGCTCCAGGACGGCCGAGGTCGCGCCCGAGCTGCTCGAGCAGCCGCAGGGCGAGCGGTACGATGTCCTCACGCCGCTCGCGCAGGGGGGGCACGGTGAGCGGGATAGTGTTGATGCGGAACAGGAGATCGCTGCGGAATTTCCCCTCGCGCGCCAGACCTGCCAGATCCTGGTTCGTGGCGGCGATCAGGAAGACGTCCACCTGCCGGTCGGCGACCTCGCCGAGGCGACGGAAGCGCTTGTCCTCGATCACCTTGAGCACCTTCGGCTGCACCGCCGGATCGAGGTCTCCCAGCTCATCGAGGAAGAGGGTTCCTCGGTGGGCCACCTCGAAAAGCCCCTTTTTCTCGTTGACGGCACCGGTGAAGGCGCCGCGGGCGTGGCCGAACAGCTCGCTTTCCAGGAAGTCGCGCGACAGCCCGGCGCAGTTGAGATCGACGAACGGCTCGTCCCGGCGCGATCCCTGCTCGTGCAGCCAGCGGGCGAGCACCCCCTTGCCACTGCCCGTCTCCCCTTGAATGAGGATCGGCCCTTCCGAGCGCAGCGCCACGGCCGCTTCGCGAGCCAGCTCCCGCACCTCTGCGCTGGTGCCGGCGAACGGATTAATCTCCTCCTGGCTCCGCCGCGACTGCCGGGCGGCCTGGCGGCGGCGGTTGCGTTGGTTCTCCAGGGCGCGCTCGAGCACGACCACCAGCGCCGGCAGCTCGACCGGCTTGGTGAGGAAGTTCTCCGCCCCCTCCTTGATCGCCCGTACCGCGAGGTCGATCGTGCCGTGGCCGGTCAGCACGACGACCGGCAACCGCGGGTCGATGCCGTGGATCTCCGCCAGGAGGTCGAGGGCGTTGCCGTCGGGCAGCGCGTAATCGACCACGATGGCATCTGGACGCTCGCGCTGGAAACTGGCGCGTGCCTGCTCGAGGCTCACCGCCTCCCGCACGCTGAAGCCCCGGGATTCCAGGAAATCACAGATGCCGAATCGCACGACCGGCTCGTCTTCCACCACGAGGATCCTGTCATCCGCCATTCAGCTCCTCTCCACAGGCCGCCGGCAGGGGATCTCGAGGTCGATCGCGGCCCCCACCTCGGGAAGGTTGGAGATGCGGATCCTGCCGCCATGACCCTCGACCACCCGCGAGACGATCGACAGCCCCAGCCCCGTCCCCCCACTGCGCCGGGAGAAGAAGGGCTCCGTCACTCGCGGCAGGTCCGCCGGAGCGAAGCCCGGGCCCCTGTCACGGACCGAGACTCTCACCCAGGGGCTCGCCTCGACGGTGAACGACGTGGCCTCGATCGTCACCTCGCCACCGGCCGACGAGTGCTGGATGGCGTTCTCGAGGACGTTCTTGATCGCCTGGGTCAACTGCTGCCCATCGATCAGCGCGGCGTAGAGGTCGGTCTCCAGACGCAGGACCAAGGCGACTCCCTGGCGCTCGGCGAGCGGCCGGCAGAGATCGAGAGCGCCATCGACGACCTCGGCGAGCTCCCGCGACACCATATCGAACCGGGCGGGCTTCCCATATTCGAGAAGGTCCTGCATGAGCTGCGTCATCCGCCCGAGCTCCTGGCGCAGCAGGCGCAGATACGGCCGCTGCTCGGGCTGTTCGCCGAACCGGCTCTCGAAGGCGTCGAGCACGGCACTCATGCCGAAGAGCGGGTTCCTCACCTCATGGGCGACGCCCCCCACGACCGAGCCCAACGCCGCCATCGTCTCTGAGCGGCGAAGCGACTCCTGGAGCCGTGTCGTTTTCGTAATGTCGCGTAGCTGGACGATGACCTTCGTGTCGGCTTCGTCCGACAGAGCCGAGATGGAAGCATCCACCTCCCAGGTCCGCTCACGGCTCTCGTCCGTGGCCTCGCAGACCTCGGGCAGGAAACTTTCGAGGATGCGGTCCACCAGCGCCGCCACCGTGATCCAGGGCTGGCCGGCGCTGATCTCGAGGACACCGCGGCCGATGATCTCCCGGTAGTCGCGCCCCAGCAGCTCCCGGGTCGCCCGGTTCACTCGCTGAACCCGGCCGTCCAGGCCGAGGAGCAGGATCGGGGACTCGATGGCGTCGAAGGTCGATCGCCAGTCGAAAGCCGCCCGCTCGAGCGCCTGCCGGAGTTGCAAATGCCGCTCCTCGGCCTCCTTGTGGAGACTGACGTCGCGCGTCACCGAGACCCACGACTCCCGCCCCTTGCCCAGCGGCCGGCCGATCACCCGGATCTTGCTCTCCGTCCAGAGATAGCTCCCGTCCTTGCGCCGGAAGCGATAGGTGATCACCTCCGACTCCGAAGAGCTGATCAGGGCGTCGTAGATCCGCTCGGCATGCCCCAGGTCGTCCGGATGCAGGAAGTCGAAAATGGGGCGCCCCAGCAGCTCTTGCGGCTCATAGCCGAGCAACCGTTGGCAGGCGCCCGAGGCAAAGACGAACGCGGTGTCCGGCGTGTGGGTCGAGATCAGGTCCGACGTGGTTCCGAAGACCAGCCGGTGCCACTCGTCCCGGACTGACAGCTCCATCTCCTGACGTTTCCGCTCGGTGATCTCGACATGGGCGATCGCGGCGCCCCCCAGCGCCTGGAGCGGGGCGGCATACATGACATACCAGGAGTCTTTGTATAGATACTCCAGCGAGAAGAAACTCTTCTCCCGCCGCAGCACGGCCGCGAGCCCTTCGCCTGCCTGGCCCGCCGACTCGTCCCCCGCCGCCGCGGAGCGGGCGCAGACCGCGAGGTAATCGACCCCTTCCGAGGTCTGCCGGATCGCCTCCTCCCCGCCTACCGCCAGAGCGGCCTCCCGCCACCGCCGGTTGACGCTACGGATGACTCCGTCCTGAGAAATAAAGGCCACCAGCGCCGGCAGCGACGCGAGAAGGGCGATCGGGAGCGCGTCGTCCGCGCTCATCCAATCCTCGGACAGAGAGGGGATCCGGCTCGCCACCGGTGATTCAATCTCCAGAGTTGACATCCATCACCATAATAAAAAACTTTCAGAAAATACTACTGTACTTTGCGCGCCAGGACTACCCGCGAGAAAAAAGGCGGGGGCCTTCCGGCCCCCGGAAATGGGAGGGATAACTCGCAAGCCTCGGCGAGCGAGATCAGGCTCGGATCGATTCGGGCGCGAGCACGGTATCGATCCACGACTCCAACCGGCGTTCCCCCAGCGACACGAACTCGACGAAGCGGACACCCATGCCGCGCGGCTCGCGCCAGCGGCGCCGCCAGCAGACCACCGCCTTGGCCCGCACGGGTGCGCCGGCCTCGTCGCGAGGACGGAACTCGACCTCGATCGCCGCCCCTTCCGGGAACGTGTGGCGGGTGGTGAGGAACATCCCGCCGAGGCTCACATCCTCGGCGACGGCCCTGAGGTACTCCCGCTCCGGCCGCCGCAGGCGCACCTCCTGATAGCGCACACGCACCCCGGCCGCCAGGCGGCGGAAGGCCCGGCGTTCCTCCTCCAACCGAGCCGGGACGGCACTCGCATCTCCGTTCATCGTGGGCTCCTTTCCCATCGGGTCTCACCCTCATAAGAGCAAGGGTTGCGCCAACGAATGGGCGCGCCGGCCTCCCGAGGAAAGAGCGCCGCGGGAGCCCCGGAGCCGTCCAGGATCTGGAGGAGCCGTCCAGACACCGGACGGTTCCCGCCCCCCTCCCGGGGTCGTCCCGGAGACGAGACGTCTCTGGCATTTCACTTGCTCTCTAGGCTCTAGACGATCCCATAAGGAGGGTGCCGTGAACGCGAGGTCCGGCGAACGCTGGCTCCAACAGGTCCTGGACGCCATGACGGAACAGATCGCCGTCCTGGACCGGAACGGAACCGTTTTGATGGTCAACGAGGCTTGGCAACGCTTCGGCCGCGAGAACTCCAGCTCCAATCCGTCGAGCTTCGGGGTGAATTACCTGGAGGTCTGCCGCCGCTCCTCGATGCACAGAAGCGAGAGCTCCGACCAGGCGCGGGAGACGCTCGAGGGGCTGCGCGCCGTTCTGGAAGGCTCGCTCGCTCATTTCCAG
>DASWQX010000875.1:0-7684 GCA_036403495.1 Thermoanaerobaculia bacterium | reverse complement strand
CGGTTCAGACCGGGGACATCGGTAACACTTCAGACCGGGGACATGGGTGACAGTTTGTGGGAGAGCATCTGGAGCCGTGGAGGTTCTGGATGCCTTGGAACGAGATGACCCGGATGAGCCATCGAGCGCGATTTTTAGTGGAGTTTAGTAGCTACTTGTACACGATGACGGAGCTGTGTGCCCGTTACGGGATTAGCCGTAGGACGGGCTATAAGTGGGCCGATCGCTATGTCGAGGGAGAGGTGCCTGATCTGCGGGATCGGTCGCGCCGGCCGAAGAGCTGCTCTCATCAGATGTCTGAGTCGGTCGCGACGGCTCTGGTCGAGCTACGGCGGAAACACCCGACGTGGGGTCCGCTGAAGCTGCGGTCTCGTCTGGAGGAGAGCCACCCCGAGGTGGTTTGGCCGGCCCCGAGTACGATCGGCGATCTTCTTAAGCGCCAAGGGCTTGTGACCGCTCGAGGCCGGTCGCGAGCGGTCAGCCGGCCGCCGGTATCGCCTCTGACTCAAGCGTGCGCGGCGAACGAGGTTTGGACCGGCGACTTCAAGGGCCAGTTTCGCACCGGCGATCATCGTCTCTGTTACCCCTTGACCGTCGTCGATGCCTACAGCCGCTACATTCTCGGCATTGTCGGTCTCGACTCGGTGAAGGAGGCTGGAACTTGGCTTGTTTTCGAGCGCCTGTTTCGAGAATACGGCCTGCCGTCCGTGATCCGAACGGACAATGGCAGTCCCTTTGCCTCGATCTCGATAGGCCGCTTGTCTCGCTTGTCGGTCCGCTGGCTGAGGCTGGGAATTCGGCTCGAGCGGATCAAACCCGGCCATCCCGAGCAAAATGGCAGCCACGAGCGAATGCACCGAACCCTCAAAGCTGAAACGACGCGGCCTCCTGCCGGCAACGCTTTGTTGCAGCAGGCGGGGTTCGACGACTTCCGTGGCGTCTTCAATACCGAGCGTCCGCACGAATCGCTAGGGCAAAAGCCTCCTGCCTCGCGCTACGAGTCCTCCTGCCGGTCCTATCCCGAACAGCTCCCCGAACCGGAGTATCCGGGACACTATGAGGTCCGAGTGGTGAACTCGAAGGGCTACATGAAGTGGCACGGTAGCGAGATCTTTGTCAGTGAGGCCCTCGCGGGAGAGAGGATCGGAGTGGAAGAAACGGCCGACGGGATCTGGTCGATCTCCTTCTGCCAGGTCCTTCTCGCTCGCTTCGATGAAGAAGAGAAGAAGCTGTATGGCTAAGACCCCGACCGGCAGAGGGTGGCGACTCCTCCAGTCGCCCTCCGGGCGCCTTCCGGAGCCGCCACCCTCTGCCGGTCCGTGGGAAAACCTTCAACCTTCTCACCAGACTGTTACCTATGTCCCCGGTCTAACCTGTAACCTATGTCCCCGGCTGTTCACTCTCGCCCCCCCCTTCCCCCCGCCCCCCCAGACGCGCTATCATAGTCTCCTGTCCGAGGAGCGTTGCAGGAGGTCCTCCCTCCCAGGCTCGGACGCCGGCATGAGACCGGGTTTAAGGAACGGCGCTCACCTCAACCCTTTCCGGGTCCGACGGTGAGACGATTCCTATCGGCCCGGGTTCCTCTGAGGAGGTCATCATGACCGTCGCCACGCAGTCCGCACCCGCAACCGCTTTCACCGATTACCGCGTCGCAGACCTCTCCCTGGCCGGCTGGGGCCGCAAGGAGATCAAGATCGCCGAGGGCGAGATGCCTGCCCTGATGGCGATCCGCAAGGAGCAGGCCGACGCGCGGCCCCTGAAGGACGCGCGCATCGCCGGCTCGCTCCACATGACCATCCAGACGGCCGTGCTCATCGAGACCCTGAAGGAGCTGGGCGCCGAGGTGCGCTGGGCTAGCTGCAACATCTACTCGACCCAGGACCACGCCGCCGCCGCGATCGCCGCCGCGGACATCCCGGTCTTCGCCTTCAAGGGCGAGAGCCTCAAGGAGTACTGGGACTTCACGCACAGCATCTTCGAGTTCCCCGAAGGCGCGCCCAACATGATCCTGGACGACGGCGGCGACGCCACGCTGCTCATCCACCTCGGCGCCAAGGCGGAGGACGATCCCGCGGTGCTCGGCAATCCCACCAGCGAGGAGGAGCACGTGCTCTTCGCCGCGATCAAGGCGCGCAGCGCCGCCCAGCCCGGCTGGTACAAAAAGCAGCTCGCGGCGATCCAGGGCGTCACCGAGGAGACCACCACCGGCGTCCACCGGCTCTACGAGATGGCCAAGCGGGGCGAGCTGAAGTTCCCCGCCATCAACGTCAACGACAGCGTCACCAAGAGCAAGTTCGACAACCTTTACGGCTGCCGCGAGTCGCTGGTGGACGCCATCAAGCGCGCCACCGACGTCATGGTGGCCGGCAAGATCGCAGTCGTCTGCGGCTTCGGCGACGTCGGCAAGGGGAGCTCGCAGGCCCTGCGCGCCTTGAGCGCCCAGGTCTGGGTGACCGAGGTCGACCCCATCTGCGCCCTCCAGGCGGCGATGGAGGGCTACCGCGTCGTGACCATGGAAGAGGCCTGCGACAAGGGGGACATCTTCGTCACCGCCACCGGGAACTATCACGTCATCACGCACGATCACATGCGGCGGATGAAGCACAATGCGATCGTCTGCAACATCGGCCATTTCGACAGCGAGATCGACGTCGCCAGCCTCGAGCAGTACCCGTGGGAGGAGATCAAGCCGCAGGTGGACCACGTGATCTTCCCCGACGCCAAGCGGATCATCCTCCTCGCCAAGGGTCGCCTGGTGAACCTCGGCTGCGGCACCGGCCATCCGAGCTACGTGATGAGCTCCTCCTTCGCCAACCAGTGCCTCGCGCAGATCGAGCTCTGGACCAAGAAGGGCGAGTACGCGGTGGGCGTCTACACCCTCCCCAAGCACCTCGACGAGAAGGTGGCGCGCCTCCAGCTCACCACCCTCAACGCCAGGCTCACCGAGCTCCGTGACGACCAGGCCAAATACATCGGCGTGCCCAAGGAAGGCCCGTACAAGACCGACCGTTATCGCTACTAGGCTGAGACGTTCGTTCGAACAGGAGAGGGGGACCGGGAGACCGGTCCCCCTTTTGCCTTTCGGAAACCTCCCGACGGAGGCGGTAGAGACGTTCCAGGTCCGTAACGACAACCTCCCGCAGGCCACGGGGACCGCGGAACGTCTCCGCTGGGGCAAAGGCCGCCCCAACCGGCGATCCTTTCCGGGGGCACGCCAACGCGCATCGCGTTTTATCCGTCGTTCCTGTTTCGATCCCGATCCCAGGTGCCTGAACGGACAAACAATGCGTTGGTGTGCCCGCGCAGGGTGTCGCGGTCAGGTCCGGTTGCGTGCCGTCGGAGACGTTCCGCGGTCCCCGTGGCCTCCGGGAGGTTGTCGTTGATGACCTGGAACGTCTCTACCGCCTCCGGCCGAGGTTTGTGCCTTATCATCGTCTCCCGCGATGAAGATCCTGCGCTACCCGGAGGACCGCTGGCCGCTGGCTTACACCTTGATGGTGCTCGCGGTGCAGCTCGGCCTGTTCTTCGGCGTCAGGAACCTCTGGGTGACGGCCTTATGCGTCGTACTGTTCCAGCCGGTGCAGGCGGTGGCGATCGCCTGCAACCATTATCAGCACCACATCAACGTTTTCACCCTGCGCGGCCTGAACCGGATCTATGAGGTCATCCTGTTCCTGCAGACCGGCACGCCGCCTTACCTGATCACCCTGCATCACAACCTCGGGCACCACCCGCACTACCTGGAGCCCGAGCAGGACACCCTGCGCTGGCAGCGATCGGGGGGCTCGCGGCGCAGCCTGCTGGAATGTCTCGTTAAGAACTTCGCCGGGCACCTCACCTGGACGATGGCGATCGGACGGCGGCATCCGAAGGTCTATCGGCGCTTCAAGATCATGACCGCCGTCAGCCTGGCGGTCGTGGCGCTCCTGATCTGGCTGGACCCCGCCAAGGCGATGATCGTGTTCGTGGGGCCGATGCTCCTCGCCATCTTCAACGTCGCGCGGCTGGGCTTCGACCAGCACGCCGGCCTGGGCCTCGACGACGATCTCCATGCTTCCCGGAACAACGAGGGGCGGATCTACAACCTGGTAACCTTCAACTCGGGATACCACACGGTGCATCACATGAAGCCCTGGCTGCACTGGTCCCGACTTCCCGAATTTCACCGCCAGGTGCGTGATCAGATCCCGGCGGAGCTACGTTAAGATAATCCGGGTGCTGCTCCAGAAAGCGTTCCCACCCCTGCCGCGGTTTGAAGAACGAATTCAGCAGCGAGGAGGCGCGATAGATGCCGTAGGGCACGATGTGGGCGCCGCCCGCGATCAGCTCGGGTTTCATCGCCGCATGCAGTCGCGGCAGCTCGCTCCAGTGCACTCCGGGCTTCTCATGGTGCTCGACGTGGAAGCCGGCGTTGAACATCGTCAGGTTGAAGAAATGTGACAGGAAGGTCGTCGTGTGGCTGAACCGCTGCTCGTCCGTGCCACCGGCGTGCTGGGCGTACATTCCCATCCCCATGATGATCGAGCCGCCCACCCAGGCGGGGAAGAGCCAGAGGCCGAGGGCCATCCAGGGATCGACGAGGAAGGGAATCGAGAAGGGCACCGCGAACAGGGCGAGCTCCTGAAGCGCGCGGCGGCGCACGGCCGCGGGCGCCTGCTTCAGCTCGCGCGAGAAGTGGTAGCCCCAGCGCCAGGGCCAGTAGAGGAAGACGTAGATCCACATATTCTCGTAGCGCCCGTCGGCCCGCCGTAGCGGCTGCACCCAGTCGCGCTCCTCGCCGAGGTGGGAGTGATGCACGGCGAGATGCTTGTAGCGCCACCAGTAGGAGGGGATGCCGCCGGGCACCGTCCAGAGGCGGCCGAACCAGCGGTTCAGCGGCTCGCTCCGGAAGATCGGCCGGTGCGCGTGACTGTGGAAGTTGATCCCCATGTTGATGCCGCCCGACCAGCCGAGCCACATGCCGGCGCCCAGCGCGAAGCCGAGCTTCTGCCCGGTCGTCGTGAAGCCGGTGACCTCCGGATGGCGCCAGAGCCAGAACGCGGAAGCGATGGCGGCGAAGTGGAGGAGGCAGAAGAGCAGGCCGTGCGCGTCCTCGGGGTGGGAGAGCCAGCGCCCGAAGGCGGCCGGAGCGGTCACCAGGTCAGGCGGGCTGGGACCGGTCCAGCGCTCGACGTAGGTCACCAGGTGCAGCATCACCACCGACAGCGGCAGCGACAGCCAGGGACCCCAGACCAGCGAGCCCCAGATCGCGGCCAGCGCCAGCAGCACGTACAGCGAGCGCAGCATCGCATACCCGAAGAATCGGATCATGGCGGGGCCTCCTGCCCGGTATGCTACAGCACTGCGGATCTCGAGTCTGAAACCCGCCACAACCGCGCAATCCGGTTGTACACTCTGGAAGCCACCGCGGAGCCGTCATGAGACTCGACCCATCCCCATCCGGCAGTCTGACGAAAGAGGCCATCCTCCGCCTCCTTCGGGAGAGCTACCCTCAACTTACCGCCCGGTTCGGGGTCCGCCGGATCGGATTGTTCGGCTCCTTTGCGAGAGAGACCGCCCAGGAGTCCAGCGATGTCGATCTGATCGTCGAGTTCCAGCGTCCCATTGGCTTGGGATTCGTAGAAATGGTCGAGTATCTGGAAGCATTGCTGGGGCGAAAAGTCGACGTCCTGACTCCGGCCGGCCTGCGGGGAATCCGGCTGCCCGAAGTGGCGCGCCGGATTGAGGAAAGCATCGTCCATGTCTAGCCGCCAGGACGGCGATCTCCTCGGCGATATCCTGGAAGCACTCCGGCGAGCGGGAATCTACTTGGCGAACCAGAGCTACCAGCAGTTTCTTGAGGACACCAAAACCCAGGATGCCGTCATTCGGACGCTGGAAATCGTCGGAGAAGCCACCAAGAGGCTGTCTCCGGCCCTTCGCGAGAGACACCCAGAGATCCCCTGGAAGAACATGGCTGGCGTCCGGGACAAGCTGATTCATGACTACTTTGGCGTCAACCTCGACATCGTCTGGCAGATCGTCCGAGATGAGCTGCCACCGCTGGCGGTTCAAGTCGCCGACGCTCTTCAAACCGAGTCCCGGCAAGCGGATCTGTAGCGCCAAGACCCTGAGGTGTCCGCGTTGCTGAGTACCATGGACATTCCGGCATCGACTCGCTACAGTCAGGCGACCACCACGTTTCCCGACCTGGAAGGGGACTGCCGATGAGCGATCTCTCCCCTGCGGCGACCGCAACGACCGCCGAAGCGATGGCGGGCGCGCCACCGCTCGTGCAGGGCCTGCGGGAGCGCCACGCCGCCCTGAGCGCCCGGAATGGCCGCGCCAAGCCTTTCGAGCTCCGCCTGCCGGACCGGACGGCCTATGCGATCGGCGGTGGCGATCCCGCCTTTACCGTCCGGATCGTGACCGAGAAGGGGCTCGCCGCGATGTCCGCGTTCGACGAGCTGCGGGTGGCCGAGGCCTATATGGACGGCGACCTCGACATCGAGGGGGACCTGCTGACGGCGCTCAAGACCCGGCCGGTGCTGGGCGATCCCCATCCGCTCAAATATCTGTTCTCGACCTACGTCGAGCCCCTCCTCTTCGGTCAGGTCGGGCGCGACAAGAAGTGGATCAAGAGCCACTACGACGTCGATCCCGAGTTCTTCCTCCTCTGGCTCGACGGCAGGCTCCGCGCCTATTCGCACGGTTTTTTCGCCGGCGACGACGAGGCGCTGGAGGACGGCATGGAGCGCAAGTTCCGCTACGCCTTCGACGCCTGCGGCATCCAGCCCGGCCAGCGCGTGCTCGACATCGGCGGCGGCTGGGGCTCGTTCCTGGAGTTCGCCGGCGAGCAGGGCGTGCACGTCACCTCGATCACCATCTCCGACGCATCCGAAAAGACCATGCGTGAGCTGATTCGCCGCCGCGGCCTCGCCTGCGAGGTGGTCAAGGAGCACTTCCTCGAATTCAAGTCCGCCGAGCCGTTCGACGCCATCGTCAACCTCGGCGTCACCGAGCACCTGCCGGACTATCGCCGCACCCTGGCGCAATATCAGCGCCTGCTCAAGCCGGGCCGCCGGGTCTATCTCGATGCCTACTCCGGCGCGCGGCACGGAATGCCCTCCTTCATCTCGAAGTGGGTGTTCCAGGGGAACACCTCGCCGCTCTGCCACGAACGCTATCTCACCGAGGTGGCGCGCACACCGTTCGAGGTGGTGGTGATCAAGAACGACCGCCACAATTATTTCCTGAGCTGCAAGAAATGGGCGGAGAACCTGGAAGCCAAACGCGACGAGGTCATCGCGCGCTGGGGCAAGCACCTCTACCGCCGCTTCGTGCTCTACCTCTGGTCGGCGGCGAACTCGTTCGAAACCGGCACCCTGAGCGCCCATCACATGATCCTGCAACTGCCCTCACCGGGCAGCGCGCCGCGGGCCGCCCTGGAGTCCTGGTCGTGAGCGAGCAGGTGGATGCTTTTACCGTGGCGCCCTATACGCCGGGCGAGATCCGTTTCCATCTCATCGGTGCCTTGCTCAACGGAGCGGTGACGCTGGCCGGCCTCGTCTGGCTGGTGAGGATGGGACGGACAGGATCGCTGGCGTGGCCCTGGCTGGCGCTCGCGATCCTCGCCGGCTTCTACGCCGCCGATCTCGTCTCCGGCTTGCTGCACTGGGCGTTCGACACCTGGTTCGACGAGAAC
>DASWQX010000874.1:0-2278 GCA_036403495.1 Thermoanaerobaculia bacterium | reverse complement strand
CCGCGCCCGCCGCGCCGACCAGCTCATCGTCGACACCGCCCTGGAGCTGGTCGAGCGGGTGAAGAGGAACGCCACCCGCGACCAGGCCGCCGACCCGTCGCGCCTGCGCCGCCTGCTCGCCGACGAGATGGCCGAGCTGCTCGAGAAGGCGCCGCCGCCGCGCCGCTTCGGCCGCGGGCCGCTCGTCACCCTGGTGGTGGGGGTCAACGGCGTCGGCAAGACGACCTCGATCGCCAAGCTCGCCCGGCGCCATCAGCAGAAGGGCGAGCGGGTGATGCTCGCGGCTGGCGACACGTTCCGCGCCGCCGCCATCGAGCAGCTCGCCCTCTGGGGCGAGCGGCTGGGGATCGAGGTGATCCGCCAGGCGCCGGGCTCCGACCCGGCGGCGGTCGTCTACGACGCCATCCACGCCGCCCGCGCCCGCCGCGCCGACCAGCTCATCGTCGACACCGCCGGCCGCCTCCACACCAAGGACCACCTGATGGCGGAGCTCAGCAAGGTCCGCCGCGTCATCGACCGCGAGGCGCCCGACTGGCAGAAGCGGACGATCCTCGTGCTCGACGCCACCACCGGCCAGAACGCCCTCGCCCAGGCCCGCACCTTCAAGTCGGTGGTGCCGATCGACGGCGTGCTGCTCGCCAAGATCGACGGCACCGCCAAGGGGGGGATGGTGGTGGCGATCGCCCGCGAGCTCAAGCTCCCCGTGCTCTACCTCGGGGTGGGCGAGAAGCCGGAAGACCTGGTGGATTTCCGCCCCCGGGAGTTCGCCGCTGCCCTCGTCGGCTGACCCCTCCATCTCCTATCTGCGCCGCGCGCTCCGTCTCGCCGCGCGCGGCCGTTACCGCACCTCGCCCAACCCGCGGGTGGGCGCCGTGCTGGTGCAGGATGGCGGAATGGGCGCGGTGGTGGGGAGCGGCTGGCACCGGCAGGTGGGAGGGGCGCACGCCGAGGTGGAAGCGCTGCGGGAGGCCGGCGAGCGCGCCCGCGGCGCCACCCTCTACGTCACCCTGGAGCCCTGCTCCCATCACGGCCGCACGCCCCCCTGCGCCGACGCGGTGATCGCGGCGGGAGTCGCCCGCGTGGTGGCCTGTCATGGAGATCCCAATCCACGAGTCTCCGGCCGTGGCTTTGCCAGACTGCGCGAAGCCGGGATCGCGGTCGAATCGGGCTTCCTGGTGGAGGAGGCGGTCCGCCTCAACCTCCCCTTCCTGATCGCCAACGTCCTCGGCCGCCCCGAGGTGACGCTGAAGTGGGCCATGAGCCTCGACGGCCGGATCGCCACCGCGACGGGCGAGAGCCAGTGGATCTCCTCGACGAAGGGGCGCCGCTGGGCGCTCGCCCTGCGCGAGGAGCACGACGCGATCCTGGTGGGGAGCGGCACTCTGCTCGCCGACGATCCCCGACTCGACCGCCGCCTCGGCCTCGCCACCGGACCCAACGTGCGCGTCGTCCTCGACCGCCGCCTGCGGACCCCCCCGGAAGCGCGGCTGTTCACGGTTCTGGGGCCGGTGCTGATCTATACCCAGTCGTCCGATCGCGAGCGGATCGAAGCTTTGAAAGCCCGGGGGGCCGAAGTGGTGGTGCTGTCCGCCGTCGAGCCTGGAGCCGTCCTGCGCGATCTCTTCGGCCGCGGCGTGCAGAGCCTGCTGGTCGAAGGGGGAGCCGAGGCACTGGCAAGCTTCGTGGCGAGCGGTTGCTATGATCGGGTGATGGTGGACTGCGCGCCGCTCCTCATTGGCGGGAAAAATGCGCCCGGGCCGCTCGCCGGCGAAGGATTCGCGGAATTGGCGATGGCGGCGCGGCTCGAAGGGCTCGAAATGGGGCGGCAGGGTGGAGATGTGATTCTGACCGCCTATCGAAACGGCATCCTGGCGGAGTTGGCGCGGGCGGTGCAGGGCGAGGCCTGCTAGAATCCTGTCCGGTGAGAGGAGGACAGGACATCATGAATGCTGTGACTTTGAAGGATCCAAAGCTCAACCTTCAAGCGTTGGTCGAGCAGGTGATCGCGGACGCCGAGGCGACCATCGTCGTCACGGAGAGCGGCGACCGCGTTGTGGTTCTGCCGCTTGACGAGTACAACTCGTGGAAAGAGACCCTCTACCTTCTGTCGAATCCCGCCAACGCGGATCACCTGCGGCGTTCGATCGCTGAAGCCCAGGCAGGAGAGGCGCGGGAGCGGGATGCTTGATGCACGGTCTCTTACGCCCTTTCTTGCAGCTCTTCGGCATCCGTGCCAATTGTGTAGAACAGAATGGCCTATACCGATTTGTCCCGCCGG
>DASWQX010000873.1:0-3153 GCA_036403495.1 Thermoanaerobaculia bacterium | reverse complement strand
TGTTGTTGCGCAACGTCAATCCCTCGAGGTGCTCGACCCCGTGGCCGCAGACGATCTCGGTGGTGGTGCGCACCTTGATGTTCTCCACGGTGGCAATCTGCTTGATCAGGTAGGACGACATCGACGCTTCCAACGACGGACCGCGGACCAGCATGGTGACGGTGCGGGCGTACTTCGAGAAATACATCGCGGCCTGGCCGGCGGAGTTGGCGCCGCCGACGATGAAGACGTCCTCGTCGCGACAGGCCATCGCCTCGGTCATCGCCGCGCCGTAGTAGACGCCGGCGCCGGTCAGCCGCTCGACGCCGGGGACGTCGAGCTTGCGGTAGGAGACGCCGGTGGCGATCAGCAGGGCGTGGCAGCTCACCTCGCGGCCGTCGCCGAGGGTGACGATCCGGTAGGGGTCCTCCAGGCGGAGCCCCTTGGCCTCCTGCGGCGTCAGGATCTCGACGCCGAAGCGCTGCGCCTGGGTGACGCCGCGGCGGGTGAGATCGGCGCCGGAGAGGCCGGAGGGGAAGCCGAGGTAGTTCTCGATCCGCGAGCTGGTCCCCGCCTGCCCCCCCGGGGCGTCCCCCTCGACCATCAGCGTGCGCAGCCCCTCGGAAGCGCCGTAGACCGCGGCGGCGAGGCCGGAGGGGCCGCCGCCGATGATCATCAGGTCGTAGAAGGGCTTCTCCGCCTGGGTGCGCAGGCCGATCTTCTCCGCCAGCTCAGGCTTCGAGGGATTGGCCAGCCGGGTGCCGTCGGTGAGCACCACCAGCGGCAGATTCACGGCGGCGGCGCCGTCCTCGCCCAGGACCGCCTTGGCCTCCGGGTCGCTCTCGACGTCCATCCAGTGGTAAGGCACCTGGTGGCGGGCCAGGAAGTCGCGGATCTGGAAGGCGTCCGGGGACCAGCGGTGGCCGAGCACCCGGATCCCCTCGAACGGCGGCCGGAAGCTCGCCTGCCAGTCGGTCAGCAGGTCGTTGATCACCGGATAGAGGCAGCGCTCCGGGGGGTCCCAGGGCTTGATCAGGTAGTAGTCGATATGGGCCGTGTTGATGGCGCGGATGGCGGCGTCGGTGTCCGCGTAGGCGGTGAGCAGCGCCTTTTTGGCCATGGGGAAGATCGGCATCGCCTTCTCGAGGAACTCGACGCCGGTCATCTGCGGCATCCGCTGGTCGACCAGGAAGAGCGCCACCGGCGTCTGCCGCTCCTTGAGCGCCGCCAGGGCCTCGAGGGCGCTCGGCCCCGAGTTGGTCCGCATCACGCGGTAGTGCTCCCCGTACTCGCGCCGCAGGTCGCGGTCGATGGCGCGCAGCACCTCGGGGTCGTCGTCGATCGCGAACAGGACGGGTTTGGCCATGGGGGAAAATATATAGGAGGTGGCGAGGGGCGGCGGGCCAAATCTCCACAACGTTCCATGCCGGCTTGTAGAGACGTTCCCAGCCCGTCCACGACACCCTTTGCAGGCCACGGGGACGGCGGGACGTCTCCGGCGGAGCGCCTACAGCTCCGCCCGCCAACGCCCTCGTTGACGCCCTACCCGCGGATCGCACCGGTCGTGGCCTGCGGAGACGTCCCGCCGTCCCCGTGGCCTATGGGAAGGTATCGTGGACGGGCTGGGAACGTCTCTACAAGCCCTTCGATGAACGAGATCTCCGATCTTCAGTGCGGCGACTTGGCGGCAGCGGCGGGCGCTTTGGCCACGTGCCAATGGAACTTTTGCGGGCCTGGAGAGGCGACGACGTCATCGATGGGCAGGCCGCAGCTCTCAATGCAGTTGGCCTCCACCTGCCAGGCCCAGTATTCGCAGTCGGTGCCCAGGCCACACCAAGGGGCCGAGGTCGCCAAGTTGTATTGCGCGATGCAACCATTGATGCACTCAGCGCCGGCAGGGATGGCCAGGGGGAGGATGGCCAGGATCAGGCCGGTCACCAGCAGTGCCTTTCGCATGCGATTCTCCTTGGGGTCGAGAGGATGGATCGTTATTTAGGTATTTAGCCTAACATATTTGCAGGTAGGCGTCAGGTGCCAAACTGCCCGTCCGGCCCTTGCGATACACTCCTCCCCAATGCCCGAGCCGCGCCCAGCCGCCTCCGACGTTTCGGACCTGCCGGTGCCGGTTCCCGTCCCCCTGCCCGATCTGCCCTCGGTGTCGGACGAGGCGCCGTCCTGGAGCCCCGTCCCGTCGTCGGGCGACATCCCCGGCTTCGAAATGCTCCCGGACCGCCCGCCGCAGGGGCTCCTCCGGCGGTTCCTCACCACCCAGCGGCACCTGATCGCGCTCGCCTTCGGCGCCCTGGTGGCGCATGCCCGCGAGGGGCAGGCGTTCGGCACCGGCCGGCGCTTCCGGCTGCTCTTCTCGCTGGAGCGGCTGCTCGCCTTCCTGGTGCGGCCGTTCCTCGACCGCACCGTCGCCGATCGCCCCTTCCCGGTGCAGCTCCGGCGGCGGCTGGAGATCCTGGGGCCGACCTACATCAAGCTCGGCCAGGTGCTGGCCCTGCGCCAGGACATCCTGCCGGTCTCGATCACGGACGAGCTCAAGAACCTGCTCGACCGCCTCCCGGTCGTCCCCTTCGACCGCTATCTGCGGATCATCGAGGCGGACACCGCGCGGCCGATCGCCTCGATGTACTCCTGGGTCGATCCCATCCCCACCGGCTCGGCCTCGATCGCCCAGATCCACCGCGCGACGACGCTGGAGGGGGACTCGGTGATCATCAAGGTGGTCAAGCCGGGGATCCGCGAGACGCTCACCCGCGACGCCATCCTGCTGCGCATGCTGGGCGCCATCCTCCAGCTCTTCCTGCCGCGCTACCGGCCGTCGCAGCTGATCCGCGAGTTCGTGGAGTACACCCGCCGCGAGGTCGACCTGCGGCGGGAGGCGGACAACGCCGAGTCGTTCACCGCCAACTTCCACGACCTGCCGGGGGTGGTGTTCCCCACGATCTACCGGCAGTACAGCAGCCGCGGCGTGCTCTGCATGGAGTTCCTCAAGGGGTTCAAGCCGGGGGCGCCGGAAACCCAGAATCTCACCGACGCGGAGCGCGACGTGCTCGTGGACCTGGGGGCCGCGAGCATCATCCGCATGCTGTTCAAGGACGGCTTCTTCCATGCCGACCTCCACCCGGGGAACCTGCTGGTGCTCCCCGGTCCCCGTCTCGGCTTCAT
>DASWQX010000872.1:0-11751 GCA_036403495.1 Thermoanaerobaculia bacterium | reverse complement strand
GCAAGCGGGGAGCAAGCGCGAGGCCTGTCGATTTTCGCCAACCTCGTTCGTCACCCTCTCGAAACCGGCCGAATGGATCGGCCGCCGAAAAGGCGGGTTAGGATGGCGATCCACCCGGCGATCCACCCGTCAAAGGAGACCGCGATGGCCAAATACCTGCTGCTGCTGCACGAAGACCCCAAGGATTTCCAGAATCTGCCGCCGGAGAAGATGCAGGCGATGTTCGAGCGCTACCGGGCCTGGGGCCAGAGCGTGCGGGAGGCCGGCCAGATGGTCGGCGGCCACAAGCTCCAGGACGAGGGGGGGCGCCACCTGCGGTCGCAGGGCGGCCGCGTGGAGGTCACCGACGGCCCCTACAGCGAGGCCAAGGAGGTCCTGGGCGGCCTCTACATCGTCGAGGCGGCCGACTACGCCGCGGCGGCGGAGATCGCCAAGGGGTGCCCGCACCTCGACAACGGCTGGATCGAGCTGCGCCAGATCGACGCCATGTAGGGGCCGGCCGTCATGATTCCCGAGTTGATCCCCGAGGTGCCGCAGCTCGTCGACCATCTGTTCCGCCGCGAGGCGGGGCGGATGGTCGCGGTCCTCACCCGCCTCCTCGGCACCGAGCACCTGGGTCTCGCTGAGGACGTGGTGCAGGAGGCGCTGATCAAGGCCCTGCGCACCTGGCCGTTCCAGGGGGTGCCGGACAACCCCGGCGGCTGGCTGATGCGGGTGGCGAAGAACCGCGCGCTCGACCTCCTGCGGCGGGACATCAACCTCGCCCGCAAGGAGGAGGAGCTGCGCGGCTGGACGGCCGCTTTGACCTCCCCCGCGGGCGATCCCGCCGACCCCGACGGCGAGGCGCTCGACGATCAGCTCCGGATGATCTTCATCTGCTGCCAGCCGGCCGTGCCGCGCGACGCCCGGGTGGCCCTCACGCTCAAGATCGTCGGCGGCTTCGGGGTCCCCGAGATCGCTCGCGCCTACCTCGCCAAGGACGCCACCATCGCCCAGCGGCTGGTGCGGGCCAAACGGAAAATCCAGGAGATCCGTCCGCCGTTCGAGGTGCCCGCGCCCGCCGAGCTGCCGGCTGCGCTCGATTCCGTCCTCGAAGCGCTCTACCTGATGTTCAACGAGGGGTACGCCGCGTCGGCCGGCGAGGAGCTGGTGCGCCAGGACGTCTGCGCCGAGGCGATCCGCCTCGCCCGGCTGGTGGCCGAGCACCCGTCGCTGGACCTGCCGAAGGCGCACGCCCTCGCCGCCCTGCTCCTCCTCCAGGCGGCGCGCAATCCCGCCCGGGTGGACCCGGAAGGCAATCTCCTCCTCCTCTCCGAGCAGGACCGGGATCTCTGGGATCGGTCGAAGATCGCCGCCGGCTTCCATCATCTGGACCGGGCCGCGCGCGGCACCGAGATGTCCACGTTCCACCTCGAAGCCGGCATCGCCGCCGCCCACGCGATGGCACCGTCCGACGAGGCCACGGACTGGCCGTACATCCTCTCCCTCTACGATTCCCTCCTCGCGCTCAAAGGCTCACCCGTGGTCGCCCTCAACCGCGCCGTGGCCCTGGCCATGGCGAAGGGGCCGGAGGCGGGGATCGCCGCCGCCGAGGAGATCCGTCACCATCCCGCCCTCGCCGGCTACTACCCGCTGCCGGTCACCCTGGGCGAGCTCTACGCTCGCGCCGGCGACGAGGAACGCGCCGCGGACAGTTTCAGGGCGGCCCTGGAGGCGGAGAGCCCGGAGCCTGTGCGGCGGCGGATTCAGGCGCGGTTGCTGATGCTGGGCGCGCAGTAGGGGGCTGCTCTATAAGGGCGACCGACTCGGAACGGCTGCATGGTAGGCTTCCACCCCATGAATCGGGAAGATCTGTTGACCCTGATGACGGAGCTCGAATCCGATCGGGTCGAGCGCACCGTCTCGTTGGCGGATACCGACAAATTCTCGAAAGCCGTCTGCGCCTTTTCAAACGACATGCCGAATCATCGGCGCGCGGGGTACCTGTTCGTGGGCGTGCGGGATGACGGGCAGATTTCCGGTGCTCAGATCACCGATCAGGTCTTGCAAAACCTGGCAGCCCTCCGCTCGGACGGCAACATCCAGCCTCTTCCCGTCATGAACGTGCAGCGGCTGACGACGGCCGAAGGCGACGTAGCGGTCGTCGAGGTTCTTCCTTCCGACCTGCCCCCGGTCCGCTACAAGGGCCAGGTCTGGATCCGAGTCGGCCCCCGCCGTGCTATCGCCAGCGAGAGCGAAGAGCGCATCCTGACCGAACGGCGAGTCGCTTCCGCCCGGACCTGGGATGCCCGGCCCTCTCTGGACGGAGGTATGGAAGACCTGGCCCTGGATCTGTTCGCTGTGGGATACCGGCCTTTCGCCGTAGCACCGGAGACCATAGAACAGAATCACAGGAGCTTTCCCGAGCAACTGGCGGCACTCCGCTTTTACGATCTTCTCCGAGGCCGGCCTACGAATGCCGCGCTCCTGCTCTTCGGTAAAGATCCATTGTCTTTCGTGCCCGGGGCCTACCTTCAATACGTGCGCTATGAAGGCTTGACGCTGGCCGATGAGCCTTCGCGCGACCGGCGATTTTCCGGCGATCTGCTTTCAGTCCTGCGCGGCCTCGATCAGTTGGCAGAGGACGTGTCGGACACCCGCCCCGTTCCGGCTCAGGGACTCTCGGAACGCCTGGCATATTCCTACCCGCCGCGGGCGCTCCATGAGGTGTTCGTCAACGCCGTCATTCATCGCAACTATGAGAGCTCCACCGCACCGGTGCTCATCAACCATTTCCAAGACCGGATCGAGATCCAGAGCCCCGGCGGTCTCTATGGCGACCTGACACCCGAACAATTTCCCCGCGGGACGTCCTACCGGAATCCGGTGCTGGCCGAGGCGGCGCGGACCCTGGGGTTCGTGAACCGCTACGGCAGGGGCATCGCCATCGTCCAGGCAGAATTGCAGAAGAACGGGTCGCCAGCGGCTCGCTTCGAGCCCAGCGCCAATTACTTTCTCGTAACGATCTGGATGCGTACTTGAAGACCATCGCCTTCTTCAACAACAAGGGCGGGGTGGGAAAGACCACCCTCGTCTATCACCTCGCCTGGATGTACCAGGAACTGGGAATCGACGTCGTCGCGCTGGATCTTGATCCGCAGGCGAACCTTACCGCCGCCTTCCTGGAGGAGGATCGGCTCGAGGACCTTTGGCTCGACGGGAGTCGTCCTGACACGATTCTTGGTGTGGTGCAGCCGCTCCTGGAGCGCCTCGGAGACCTGCGCGAGCCCACGCTGCAAGTCCTTGGCGATCATCTCGCTCTGCTCCCAGGCAACCTGGGTCTCAGCCTGTTTGAGGATCGGCTCGCCGAAGCGTGGCCCCGCTGTCTTCAGGACAACCCCGCCGAAGCCCATGACGCTTTCCGGGTCATGACTGCTTTCTATCGGGCAGCACTCTCCGCGGCGGAGAGCCAAGGCGCTCGAATGGTGCTGGTCGACGTCGGACCGAGCCTCGGAGCGCTCAACCGCGCGGCTCTCGTCGCCTGCGATTTCGTGGTCATGCCCCTGGGCGCCGATCTCTATTCTCTCCAGGGATTGCGGAACCTAGGCCCTTCACTGTCTCAGTGGCGCTCGGGGTGGAAGAAAAGACTCCAGGAGCATGTACCACCTGCCCTGCCCCTGCCTACCGGGGACATGCAGCCTATAGGCTATGTCGTCCTCCAGCATGCGGTGCGAATGGATCGTCCGATCAAGGCTTACCAGCGCTGGGTCGAGCGAATCCCCAGGGTCTACCATGAGAGCATCTTGCACGAGCCCGGGGGCGCATCCATACCCGACCCCGACTCTCACCGGCTGGCCACTCTGAAGCACTACCGGAGCTTGATGCCCCTGGCCCAGGACGCGCATAAGCCGATGTTCCTTCTCAAGCCCGCCGATGGTGCTATCGGTGGTCATACAGAGGCCGTCTTGGACTGCTATCGGGACTTTCGGGAGCTCGCGATCCGGATCGCGACTCGGTGCGGCTGTCTTCAGCCCGCTTCCTGACGAATGCCATTCGCCACGACGATCGACTCGACCCGGTATACCTTCGCCGATCTCAAGGACCTGCTCGCCAAGGCAAGCCCGGCCCGCTCGGGCGACGCTCTCGCCGGGATCGCGGCACGGAGCGCCGCGGAGCGCGTGGCGGCCAAGATGGTGCTGGCGGATCTGCCGTTGCGGCGCTTCCTGACGGAGGCGCTCATCCCTTATGAAAACGACGAGATCACCCGCCTGATCGTCGATCATCACGACGCGGCGGCCTTCGCGCCTCTCGCCTCGCTCACCGTCGGCGAATTCCGCGAATGGCTGCTCGGCGACGCGGCGACCGGCGAGACTCTCGCCGCCGTGGCTCCCGGCCTCACCCCCGAGATGGTGGCGGCGGCTAGCAAGCTGATGCGCAATCAGGATCTGATCGCCGTCGCCCGCAAATGCCGCGTGGTCACGGCGTTTCGCGACACGCTCGGCTTGGCCGGACGGATGTCGGTGCGGCTGCAGCCTAACCACCCCACCGACGACCCGCGCGCCATCGCGGTCTCTATCCTAGACGGCCTGATGTACGGCGCCGGCGACGCGGTGATCGGCATCAATCCGGCCTCGGACAGCCTGCCGGTGCTCGCCACCCTCTGGCGCCTGCTCGACGACGTCATCCAGCGCTTCGCGATCCCCACGCAGAGCTGCGTCCTCACCCATGTGACGCAACAGATCCGCGCCATCGAGGCCGGCCTGCCCATCGACCTGGTGTTCCAGTCGGTGGCCGGCACCGAGGCCGCCAACGCGGGCTTCGGCATCAACCTGGATCTTCTGCGCGAGGCCCGCGACGCGGCGCTCTCCCTGCGCCGCGGCACGGTGGGACAAAATGTGATGTATTTCGAAACCGGCCAGGGCAGCGCGCTGTCGGCGGACGCGCACCACGGCGTGGACCAGCAGACCTGTGAAGCGCGCGCCTATGCCGTGGCGCGCCATTTCGAGCCCCTGCTGGTCAATACGGTGGTGGGCTTCATCGGCCCGGAATATCTCTACGACGGCAAGCAGATCCTTCGCGCCGGGCTGGAAGATCATTTCTGCGGCAAGCTGCTGGGACTCCCGATGGGGTGCGACATCTGCTACACCAATCACGCCGAAGCCGACCAGGACGACATGGACTCCCTGCTGGTGATGCTGGGGGCGGCCGGGGTCAATTTCATCATGGGGGTGCCGGGAGCGGACGACATCATGCTGGGCTACCAGAGCACCTCGTTCCACGACCAGCTCTTCCTGCGCGACGTCCTGGGGCTCCGGCGCGCGCCGGAATTCGAAGCCTGGCTGGCCGGGATGCGGCTCACCGACGAATCCGGCCGCCTGTTGCCTGCACAGAGCGGGCATCGGCTGCTGGCCGGCTTTTCTCCGGAGTCCCGATGAGCTTCCCGGCGCCGAAAGATCCATGGGATTATCTCGCCGCTCTGACCCCGGCGCGCGTGGCCCTGGGGCGCGCCGGCTCCGGTCTGCCCACCCGCGAGCTATTGGACTTCGAGCTGGCCCACGCCCGGGCGCGGGACGCGGTCGGAGAGGCTCTCGACGCCACCAGCCTGCGCGCGGAGCTCACCGCGGCCGGCCTGCCGGTGCTCCATGTCGCCAGCCGCGCCGCCGACCGCCGCACCTATCTCCAGCGGCCCGACCTCGGCCGCCGGCTCGACGAAGCCAGCGCCCGTCAGCTCGCCGCGGCTGACAGCATGACCGATCGGACCGACCTTGCCGTGGTGATCGCCGACGGCCTGTCCGCGCTCGCCGTGCTGCGCTACGCGGTCCCCACCGTCACGGCCCTTTTGCCACTTCTCGAGGGGCTCCGGATCGCTCCGCTGGTCCTCGCCACTCAAGGCCGCGTGGCCCTGGCCGACGAAGTGGGAGCCCTGCTCGGCGCGCGGCTGGCGCTGATCCTCCTGGGCGAGCGCCCCGGCCTCTCCTCCCCCGACAGCCTCGGCGCCTATCTCACCTTCGCGCCGCGCGTGGGATGCCTGGACGCGCAACGCAACTGCGTCTCCAATATCCGCGCCGAGGGCCTGCCCCCCGACCTCGCCGCCCGGAAGCTCGCGTGGCTGATCCGTGAGGCCTTGCGGCGAGAGCTGACCGGCGTGGGGCTCACGGACGAGAGCGAACGGGCGCGGGAAAGTCAGACCCTCAACGAGCCGCGAAACCCTCGGGCGGCATAATAGGATTGCGCACCGTTGTGATAGAGGAAGACCGTGTCGTAGCGTCGATCACAGAAGAGGGCGCCGCCGAGCTTTCTGATGCCGGGAGGCGTTTTCACCCAGCTCGAGGTTTTCGTATCGAACTTTCCAAGCTTCTGCAGCTCTCGATACTGTTCTTCCGTCAAGAGCTCGACGCCCATGGCGGCGGCCATGTCGACGGCGCTGTTTTCCGGCCGGTTCTCCTTCCTCGACTCCAACCCTTCGCGGTCGTAACAAACGCTTCTGCGGCCTTGAGGGCTCTCCGTGGAACAATCATAGAAAATGTATTCGCCCGTCTTTTCATCATGATCGACGATATCCGGCTCACCGCCGGTCCTTTCCATCTCATGGAGTGACGCGAGCCTTTCGGCATGCGCTTCCAATCTTGCCTGCACTTTGGCCCAGTCAAGGCCTTTGTGCCGGTTCATGTTTTTCTCGAAACGGGCCTTCAATACCGTGAGCAGCTCTTCATGCTCTTGTATCTTCACGGCCTGGCGCCCTCGGAACGACGGTAGGTGTTGACCAGGACTCCGGATCGCAGGGCGCGGGTCTCGACCAGTGTGAGCCTGGCGGCCGCGAACCCATTGGAGAACAGCTTCTTGCCGGTGCCCAGCACGAGCGGGTAGACAGCCAGCCGGTACTCATCGACCAGGTCGTGCTCGGCCAGCGTCTTGATCAGCTTGGTGCTCCCCCATACGCGGATCTCGCCGCCCGGCTGCTCACGCAGGTTCTCCACCGCAGCCGGCACGTCGGGGCCGAGGAGCTGCGAGTTCTGCCAGCCGACCTCGGTCAGCGTGCGCGACGCAACGTACTTGGGGATGCGGTTGTACCTCCTGGTCAGCTCGCCCTGAAAGCCCTCGGCGTTCTCATCCCACACGCCCCAGGAGCGGGCGAAGATCTCGTACGTCCTGCGGCCGAGCAGCAGCGCTTCGGTCCTGCTCTCCCACTCCCGGACGATCTCCCCGCCCTCATCAAGGGTGTCCATCTTCGCGTCATAGTCCATCATCCAGCCGCCGTGCTCGAAGCCGCCTTCGCGGTCCTCGTCCGGGCCGCCGCCCGCCTGAACCACACCGTCGAGGGTAATGAACGCCTGTACCACGATCGTGCTCATATTCGGTTCTCCTCCAAAGTCGCTCATCGCGCCATCAGCCCATGAGATCTATGCGCGCTTGACTTCATGCGTTACTAGCGATAAGGTGCGAACGCTGAGCCGTGGCGGTCAGCATCGTCGGAAAGGAGATGTTATGAGGAAGACGGTCTTCTTTGCCATCATCGTTTTGTCCCTGGTCGCCTCCAGAGCGCATGCCGGCGCGGTGAGCTGTGGTCCAGAGGGAAGCACGGGCAGTACCTCTTATGATGACGAATACACGAGCCGGACTTCAAGCTGTCACACCGAGTCGGCAACCGTTTTCGCCTACGAAGATTGCATCGACCAGTTCGGCAACGCCTGCAGGATCACCTGGAATGAAAACTACAGAATCAGTTACACTTCGACGTTCGACCCGCCGCTGTGGGTGTGCGACGCAACCAGTTCCAACTGGGTCAGCAATACGAATATCGTGAACCCGTGCCAGTAGTTTGACGAGCGCTCGGCGAGCCTCTGTGAGGCCGATGACCTCCGTGGCCTCGGTTTGGATTTTAACAGGCCCGTGAAACGGCACTCTAATCGCCCGGAACAGGTCTGCTCGGCTACACGCCGAACCGCGGCTCGCTGTACCGGGTCCCGCAGAAGCTGAGGGGCTGCGGGGATCTCGCGGTCGAGCTCCCAGGCTCGTGAACCCGGCCGGCGCGATATCGCAAGGGGGCCGCGGGAAAGGCCGGTTCCGGCTCCTGACCCTGCGTTCCGGGCCGAAGCGACGGCTGGCTAGCGCTGTCACCGCCAAAGGGGGACCTGCGACACCAAAGTCGAGACTCGCAACGCTACGACCGGAAACGGAACGGCGAGCATCGAGGTCGGAGCGACGCGGTCGGCGGTAGGGAAGTACCGGACTTCGGCCGGCGCTTCGCCACCCGGAGTCTTTCCGTTGCAGACCGAGGACGGAGTGTCTCAGGAGGTGGTAGGAGAGAGCGCGACCGCGGATTGCGTGACGCCAGCCGAGATTTTTGTGTCTCAGGCCGAAGAGCCGGCGTTTCAGAGGCCGGCGGCCGCGTTCTCCCGCCGATCCGCTGCTGGGCACTGTGAGGGTGTGGTCTCCTGAGGACCCTGGCACCTCTTCGGATCACCGGATCGCCGGATCGCCATGCCCCTGTCCGGCAGCCTGGATTCACGGGCAATCTGCCGGTATGACGCCGGATGAAATTTTATGCACGAAAACAGCCGGTAAGTTCCCGGCGGGAGACTCACCGGGCTCGATAGGTCGTCCGCCGGCACCGGCGAGGCGTTCGCCAGAGCCGGCAAGAGCCTCGCCGGCAATTTTAGTCGACTCGCCGGGCCCGGCGAAGGCCTCGCCGGGTATTTCAGCCCCTCCACCGGACCCGGCGAGACGTCCGCCGTGCATATTTCCTGGACCACCGTGCATATTCGCCACCTCGCCGGCAATTCACCAAGCCCTACCGGGCAGTCGCCGGCGCCTCCCACCCCACTTACCCCCTCACAAACCCATATGGCTCTGGGGCGAAAAAGATCCGGGGGTCTTTTTACGTCTTATTGGGGCATGAGAAAGCTACGCTACGTCCCCCAGTCCCGGACCCTCGTCTCCATCACCAACCGTACCATCCAGGGGCGCTACCTCCTCGCTCCTGGCACCTCGTTCAACGACCTCTTCCTGGGCATCCTGGGAAGAACCCAACGGATCCACGACATGGAAATCGCGGCCGTCACCGTTCTGTCCAACCACTTTCACCTCGTCCTGATCGTCGACGACGCGAAGGAGGTCGCGGACTTCATGCGAGACCTTCAATCCAAGACGGCCCGCGAGGTCAACCGGCTGACCGGTTGGAAGGGACCGGTCTTCGAGCGACGTTATGAGATGACCGTCGTCACCAACGAGGAAGCCGCCCAGGTCGAGCGCCTGAAATACGTCCTGGCGAACGGAGTCAAGGAGAACCTGGTGGAGCGGGTCTGTGAGTGGCCCGGCGTGCACTCCGCCGAGGCTCTGATGAATGGCACGCCTCTCCAGGGGCACTGGTTCGACCGGACCCGGCAGTACGCGGCCAGGAATCAGGGCGAAGAGCTCCGCCAGGACCAGTATGTGTTCGCCGAGTCCGTGGTGCTCTCGCCGATCCCCTGCTGGGCGCATCTGTCCGACGACCGCTACCGAGAGAGGATCGAGTCACTGGTCGACCAGATCGACACGGAGGCCGCCCGGGCGAGGCGGCAATCAGGAGCCAGCGTCCTCGGCGCCAAGGCGATCCTGGCTCAGGATCCACTGACCCGGCCCGACTCGGTGGCGCGCTCTCCCGCTCCACTCGTTCACGCCGCGACGAAAGCCGCTCGCAAGATGTTCTATGGGATTTACGCGGAATTCGTGAGCGCCTTCCGAGCTGCGGCCGAGGCCCTCCGCCACGGCCGCCGGGATGTCTCCTTCCCCGCCGGCAGCTTCCCGCCCGCGCTGCCGTTCGTGCCAAGCTGATCGTGCAAGGCGGGTTCCTTGACAGCCTCAGCGTCCGCCGGAGGGCGATTCCGACGAACGCAGAGCCTCGCGCGGATGGAGGTGTATCTGGAAACCTTCCCAAGCGCGGTTTGAGGCCTGGATTTCGGACAAGGTGGCCTGGATTCGCGGCCGGAAGGCCTACTGTTGAGGGTGTGGTTTCCTGAGGACCCTGGCACCTATTCGGTCGGGTCGACGAGGGCGCCATATCCCTTGTGTATTGACCGTAAGCTTGGACTACCAGGAGTAACGCAGGAGTCACGACAAACTCTAAGCTACAGTTTGTCGCTTCCTGAAATCTGTGTAGGAAAATAACGTATCGAGCAGCTCGGCTTGAATTTCGTCCCTGGTACGCCCTCGTCCGCGACCTTGATGATGGTCGTACTCGGCATCACCCACCAGAGTATCTCACCGCCTTTGTAGCTCTTTGTAGGATCACCGTACTTGCCTCTCAAACTGTTCGCCACATCCTCGCATATCCCAAGCGCTTTATTGTCGCTGGTCTCGAGCCACAACTCCACTGTGGTCAACTTCCACTCCGACTGTGGAGGTTCCGGCGAGGTATCGTCCTTCTTTCGCTCTCCTCCCACGTTCTGGAATCCTAGATATGCGTGAAATTGCTGGCCACCGATCTCAAGCGGAATTACCCCAGCGGTCAGATCAAAGCGGCTCTTGCCAATCGTCATTTCGGGATGCACTTTCTTCAATGCCGCAAGCCCCATACCCCATTGCGTATCGGACCATCCTGGAATGTCGTGCTTCGTTTCTTGCGCACCGCCAACGGTAGTCATAGCGTAAGCCAGTACCGTTGCCAATGTGGCTACAATTCGCACCTGCATGGATCGTCTCCTTCGCGGTTAAGAACTCGGCTCACGGGCTCCCCGTTTCCCAAATCCGGGCAATTACTCGTATGCAAGCGCCCCCGAATGCCCTATCGTTGTCGAAGTCGTCCTTGGAGGCTGATCTCTCGGTTATCGCATATCGTTGTTTCTATGAGGTTCTTTGATTCTACGCCTCTTCCGTATCAACGTCAACGTACCGGCAGAACCCCGGAGAAGACGATGCTTTTCCGAGTAGACCTCAAGCCCATCTGGCCTATAGCAGGGAGCGGCGGCTTAAGCCCAGGGCAACGCCCTGGGTTCAAAGCAGGCAACGCCCACCGCGCCCTGAAAGTGCGTTTTCCGGGCTGAAGGCCCGGGATTATTAAGCCCAGGGCAACGCCCTGGGTTCAAAGCGGCAACGTCCACCGCGCCCTGAAAGGGTGCAATACCCTCAGGTTGGCAAACAGCAATCCCCATCGCATACCCCACGGGCGCGATCCCGATTCCAGGGCGATGGGTGGTATCGCACCCCGTTGGGGCGCTGGGTGGGTGTCGCCGTTTTCCGACCCAGGGCGATGCCCTGGGCTGAATAATCCCGGGCTTTCAGCCCGAAAGCCACCTTCGCCGGTTTTGTTAGGCGCTCTTAATTAGATGAAAGCGATGGCGAGACCGCCTCCGCGGACGGAAGTCCCGCCCTCCATCGCCCCTCCGCTCCCGAATACTCCCCTGCCCCAGCAGCCCCTCGATCGAGGTGACCAGCGCGGGCGCGCGTTGAATCTTCAGCTTGTCCGGCGTGGCGATGCGGACGGTGCGGTCGGCGAGGTGCGTTTCGAGGGTGACGGGGACCTCGCCTGGGTGCTCGGTGAGCAGGTCGCGCAGCTTGAGCATCTGGCTGGTGGAGACTTTCGGGGTCAGCCGGAGGTCGACGCCGGTGAGGTGCCTCGCGGCCAGCTTGTTGACGGGGAGGATCTCCTCGACGGTGAACTCTACCTCGCTCCCCCGCTGAGAGCGGGCGGTTTCCGAAAACCCTGAGAGTCAGAAGAACTGTCCCAGGTCTCTGTACGCGCTTAGGATCCGAGCGATCTCGATGCCTCTCTCCGCTATCCGATAGAAGATGACG
>DASWQX010000871.1:0-1753 GCA_036403495.1 Thermoanaerobaculia bacterium | reverse complement strand
AGCATCTTCCCGAAACGCCGATTTCGACCCGGCAGGGCGTCGACTTCTCGCTCACCGAGGACCAGCAGCTCCTCCGCGACGAGGTCCGCCGCTTCGCCGTCGAGCGCATCCAGCCCGGGGCCGCCGAGCGCGACCGCAACCATACGTTCCCGATCGACATCTTCCAAGAGATGGGAGAGATGGGGCTCTTCGGCATGCTGGTCCCCGAGGAGTACGGCGGCGCCGGCACGGACACCCTCTCCTACCTGCTGGCCATCGAGGAGATCTCGCGGGTCGATGCCGCGGCGGCGGTGACGTTGAGCGTCACCAACTCCGTCTGCTGCTGGCCGATCGTCCACTTCGGCAGCGAGGACCTGAAGCGGCGGGTTCTGCCGATCCTGGCTTCCGGAGAGGCCGTCGGCGGCTTCGGCCTCACCGAGCCGGGAGCGGGGAGCGACGCGGGGAGCCTGAAGACCACCGCCCGCCGCGACGGCGATGTCTGGATTCTCGACGGCCAGAAGGCCTGGATCACCAACGCGGGCTACGCCAAGTACTTCGTGGTGCTGGCGCGCACCGATCCGGGAGCGGGGAAGCGGGGCATCTCGGCTTTCGTGGTGCCCGCCGACGCGCCGGGCTTCTCCGTCGGGCCGCCCGAGGAGAAGATGGGGCTCAGATCCTCGCTCACGGCGCAGATCTATTTCTCCGCCTGCCGGGTGCCGGCCGGCAACCTCCTCGGCGAGGAGGGGCAGGGTCTGAAGATCGCCCTCTCGACCCTCGGCCACTCGCGTCTAGGCATCGGTGCCCAGGCGGCGGGCATCCACCAGAGGGCGCTCGAGCTGGCCGTGGCCTACGCCAAGGAGCGCGTGCAGTTCGGCGTCCCGATCGCCAACAACCAGGCCATCCAGTTCAAAATCGCCCAGATGGCTACCGAGCTCGCCGCCTCCCGCGCCCTGACCCACGCCGCAGCCGCCGCCGAAGGCACCTCCAGAGCCGGCCGCCTCGCCGCCCAGGCCAAGGTCTACGCCTCCGAAGCCGCCAACCGAGCCTGCCAGGAAAGTCTCCAGATCCACGGCGGCAACGGCTTCCACGACGACTACGAGATCTCCCGCCTCTACAGGGACGTGCGCGTCACGACGATCTACGAGGGGACGAGCGAGATGCAGCGGATGGTGATCGCTCGGAGTTTGCTGGGGCGGTAGGGGGCGAGGTCCAGAGGTCCCACCACCCAGAATCCTCACCCCCAGCTCCTCAATTGCAAGGATTGCAAGTCGAGCAGATGTGCGTGGCGGTGTTGTCGCAAGCTGCGCTGCACACGATGCTCACCTGGCCGAGCGCCCTCTGGAGATCGGGCGCGCTGAGATTCCTGAGGGTCTCGGCGGACAGTACCAGCTTCTTGTTCTTCTTCTTGTTCATGGCAGCTCCTTGGCTAAAATTGGTTCGGCTCTATACGCTATTGTAAGAGGATACCCAATTTAGAGGCAAGACGCTCTTGATTCTGGCGATCCGCTAGCGGGAAAGGGGACAGGTGCGGTTTCGGGGTAGGGCCGCTCCCGACCCGCGCTATGCTCCCCACCCGATGAGACGCATCCTCTTCTATGGCTTGGCCTGCGGCGTCCTCCTTGCGCTGCTCAAGGTGCTCGAATACTAGTATTTCGTCCGCGCCTACCCCGGCGAGGTCTACGGCGGCCTGCTGGCAGTCATCTTCTCCGTGCTCGGTCTCGCCGTGCGCCATCGCGGAAAGCACGCCGAGCTCGGGGCGACGGACCGCGTCCTC
>DASWQX010000870.1:0-1504 GCA_036403495.1 Thermoanaerobaculia bacterium | reverse complement strand
GCTGCCGGTGTCGACGTCGCCGGAGCCGGTGGAGCTGCCGATGCTGGTGTAGGTGTAGGCCACCTGCGTGTGGGCCCGGGCGAGGTTCGACAGCTCGCGCGCCTTGATCGAGGTGTAGTTGAGGTTCGAGCCCGGCGGCGTCTCCAGCGACAGGTTGATCTCCGAGCGGTCGCTGTCCGGAATGAAGCCGGCGCCGCCCAGGAAGATCTGGAGCGCGATGGCGCCGAAGAACGAGACCGCGACGATCCCCAGGATGGCCAGCCGGTGATCGAGCGCCCAGGCGATGACCCCCTTGTAGCGGTCGGCCTGGCGGTCGAACCACTGGTTGAAGCGGTCGAGCGCGCGGGCGATGAAGTTCTTCCGCTCGTGCGCCTCGAGCTGCGGGTCGGGCCAGTAGGCCGAGAGCATCGGGTCGAGCGAGAAGGAGACGAAGAGGGAGACCAGCACGGCGCAGGCGATGGTCAGCGCGAACGGCTTGAACCACTGCCCGGCCACCCCCTGCATGAAGGCCACCGGCGCGAACACGGCCACGATCGAGAAGGTGGTGGCGGTGACCGCCATGGCGATCTCGTTGGTGCCGGCGTGCGCCGCCTCGACGTGGTCCTTGCCCATCTCGACGTGGCGCACGATATTTTCCCGCACCACGATGGCGTCGTCGATCAGGATGCCGATGGCGAGCGAAAGGCCGAGCAGGGACATGGTATTGAGCGTGAAGCCGCAGGCCCAGACCGCGATGAACGAGGAGAGCACCGACACCGGCAGCGCCAGGCCGGTGATCACCGTCGAGCGCCAGGAGTTGAGGAAGAGGAAGACCACCAGCACGGTGAGCAGCGCCCCCTCGACCAGCGCCTCCTCGACGTTGCGCACCGACTGGTGGACCCGCTCGCCGGCGTCGCGCACCACGGAGAGCTTCACTCCCGGCGGCAGGGTGGGCTGGAGCTTCTGGATCGCCGCCTTGATGGCGTCGGCCACCTTGGTCGTGCTCGCCCCCTTGGACTTGGTGACGTCGATGCCCACCGCGAGCTGGCCGTTGTAGAGGGCGAGGGTGCGCTGCTCGGTGGTGCCGTCGCGCACGTTGGCCACCTGCCCGAGGCGGACGAGCTGCCCCTTTGCGCCGCCGACGACGAGGCGCGCGAAGTCCTCGGGGGTCTCCAGGCGCCCTTTGAGGCGGATCGCCTGCTCGGTGAGCCGCCCCTGCACCTGGCCGACGGGGGCTGCCAGGTTCTGCGCCTGGACCGCCCCCAGCACCTGGGCGACGGTGATCCCGGAGGAGGCCATGTCGCCCGGCCGCACGTCGACCGAGATCTCGCGGTCGGCGCCCCCGACCACGCTGACCTGCGAGACGCCGTTGATGCCGCGCAGCACGCGGGTGATGCCGGGATCGGCGAGCAGGGTCAGCTCCGGGATTCCCTTGGTGTCCGACGCCAGCACCATGGAGACGATCGGCAGGTCGTCCGGATCGAGCTTGCGCAGCACCGGCTCTTTCATCTCGGCCGGCAGGTCG
>DASWQX010000869.1:0-4488 GCA_036403495.1 Thermoanaerobaculia bacterium | reverse complement strand
GACCAACACGTAGGGTCGGTCGCGGGCGAAGGAGCGGTAGGCGGCGAGGGCGTGGGAGAAATCGAGGTGAAGGGCCTGGGGGTGGTGCCAGGCGCGGAAGGCGCCCGCCGAGCGGAGGTCGATCACCGTGGCTCCTTCCGGGACCTCCTCGACCTCCGGCAGAAGTGATTCGAGCGTCTCGGGGTCGACCCGGCGGAGGTCGTGGAGGTGGCGGTCGTCGACCAGCTTGCCGAGGAGGTCGGGATCGAGCGCGGCCTCGTCGCGCAGCACATCGCGCAGCGCCGCCCGGGTGTTGGGCTTCGGCGGCGCCAGGTCGCAGTATTCGGCCACGGCCGCCGACAGCTCGTAGATCCCGATCCGGCGCGCCACGGCCAGGATCTCCTCCTTGTTGAAGCCGAGCAGGGGGCGCAGCACGGGCATGGAGGGCGAGGCCTGGGAGATCACCGCCAGGTTCTGCAGGGTCTGCGAGGAGACCTGGCCGATGGCGTCGCCGGTGATCAGCGCCAGCCGGCCGCCGCGGTGGGCGACCGCGGCGCCGGCCTGGAGAATGAGCCGCTTCAGCACGATCTGCCAGTTCGGCGGCGAGACCTTCTCCCGCAGGTCGACGACCAGCGGCGAGAGGTCGACCTCGTGCAGCCGCGGGGTGTAGCCGTAGCTCCAGCGCTCGGCGAGCGACTTCATCACCCGCAGCACGCCGAGCCGGTGGGCGGCGCCGCCAAGGTTGCAGAAGACGTAGTCGAGCTGCACGCCGCGCTTGAGCATCAGCCAGCTCGCCACGGCCGAATCGAACCCCCCGGAGACCAGGGCGATGGCCCGCCCCTCGACGCCGATCGGCAGGCCGCCATGGCCCATGACCTTGTCGAAGAAGAGATGGGCGCTCCCCGGCTCGAGCTCGACGTGGGCCGTCACCTCCGGCTCGGAGAGGTTCACCCGTCCCGCCCCGGACTCCTGGAGGGCGCGGCCGAGGGCGATCTCGATCCGCGTCGAGTCGAAGCCAATCAGGTGGCGCTGGCCGCGACGGGTGGCGCGCACCGCGAAGCTCCGTCCGCGCACCGCCGCGCCGAAGAATTGGACGCCGGTCGCCACCAGGTCGTCGAGGGTCTCCCAGGAGCGCCGCTCGACCGCGGAGACCGACTGCACGCCGAACACCCGCGCCGCCACCTCGGCCGCGCCGTCGTCGGGGGTCCGCAGGTAGAGCCGGCTCCAGGTCGGCTCCAGGCGGTAGCTGATGCCGTGCGCCTTGAGCCCCGCCTCCA
The DNA here is from genome assembly GCA_036403495.1 of Thermoanaerobaculia bacterium. Lineage (GTDB taxonomy): Bacteria > Acidobacteriota > Thermoanaerobaculia > Multivoradales > UBA5704 > DATARR01. Next base: position 3,232 of record DASWQX010000869.1, on the reverse strand, counting down.
GGTTGGAGACCAGCCGGCGGAAGAACCGCATGCGCGTCTTCCGCGCCTTGGTGTAGAAGTCGCCGGAGAGGCGGAGGATGAGGAGGTGGTCGGACATGGCGGGGCTGAAAGTCTAGCAGGGGGGACGAACACGGACGGGCAGGGACTGACACGGACAGAAGACGACCTCGACGTCCGTGCTCGTCCTTGTCAGTCCCTGTTCGTCAATGTGTCCGTGTTCCGCCCTACGGCCGCCACGCCGTGATCAGCCACCACCGGGTCGATCCCGCGAGGTCGCCGAGCGGATCGTCGAGGATCCGCGCCACTCCCACCCGCAGGTCGAAGGGGGCGAGGCGGATGGCCGGCATGGCCGCGACATGGAAGCGGTACTCCAGGCCGGCCAGGGTCAGCCAGTCCCCGCGCGTCACCCCGAAGCCCCAGACGCGGTGGCGCTCGTAGAACAGGGGAGCCGGGAGGAAGCCGAGGGTGAGCTCGGCCCGCTCGCCTTCGTGCTCGCTGCCGATCCGGGTGCCCGGAGGCAGGGCCGGTACTGAAATGCGGCTCGCCAGCACGGAGCCGGGGAGCAGGGAGGTCTCGGCGCCGCCGAGCTGGTAGCCGTCGAAAGGGTGAGAGAGATCGCGCGAGGCATCCCGCCGCCAGGAGAGCGCGAGGCCGTCGTCGCCGTGGCCGAGACCGAGGCGGGCGGCACCTCCCCAGCGGGTCCAGGAGCCGGCGTCGCCGGTGCCGCCGGTGCTCCCCGCTTCGAAATGAGCGCCCAGAGCCGGCTCGATCCGCCAGAGCCCCCAGCGGCCGGCTTCCCCCCAGGAGGCCTTGAGGGCAGCGAGGCGCCGGTCCACGTCGGGGGCTCGGGCATCGGGCTGCACGCGCTCCCAGAGCGCTCGGGCGGTGAGGTCGAGCGCGCCGCCTCCCCATTGCCAGTCTTGGGAGGTGTTCAGCTCGATCCCCTGGCGGACCAGGTCGAGCGCGGTGCCGCTTCCGCCGGGCTCCCCCTCGTCGGAGGGGCGCTCGTGCGAGCGGAAGAGGTGGAAGCCCACCGCGACCGGCCAACCCCGCCAGGTCGCCGCCAGCGCTCCTCCCGCGGGCCAGCCGTGCACTGCCACGGAGCCGAGGAGGAGCCAGTCCAGACGGCCCACCACGTCGCCGCCGCGGATCCCGATTTCCCCGACGCCGCCGGTGGAGGCGGCGCTCAAAGCGAACAGCGGGAAGAGCTCCTGCCGCCCCACGCCGTAGGATCGGCCTCGCGCCACGTCGGCACGGTCGAACGCTCGCGGGGGCTCCGGGGTGGGCGGACGGACGGCGGGGGCGAGCTCGCGCGGCAGCTCCGGGGCCGGCTCCGGAGCGGGAGATACCGCGACCATCTCAGGTCCCAGCGCCAGCCGGCGGAGGTCGAAGCCGGCCGGCGCCAGACTGAGGAAGAAGAGGCCCGAGCCGTCCGGCGCCGGCGTGGGATCGAGCGCCGCGCCCTGCGTCCGGGTGAGCGGCACCGGGGCTCCGGAGCCGTCGGCGGCGAAGGCGTAGAGGTCGATGAAACCGTGCAGGCCCACCACCGCGTAGAGCGTGCGGCCGTCCGCGCTCCAGGCCGGCGAGGAGAGGGTGCCGCCGGCCGGCGGCGCGATCCCGGCCGCCGGCCCCCCCGCGAGATCCGTGACCACGAGCCGCCAGGAGCCCTCGGCGTGGCGGGCGCAGGCGACGCGCCGGCCGTCCGGCGAGATCCGCGGACGGTCATAGACCACGTCGACCGCAGGCGCGGTCAGCGGGGTCACTTCGGCGGTCTGGAGATCGACTCTCACGACCTGCGAGAGGCCGTCGCGGTTGCGCACGGCAACGGCCCAGCGGCCGTCCGGCGCGGGATCGGGATCGCGCAGATCCCCTTTCGTGGTGAGGCGGCGGACGGTACCCTCCTCGGGAGTCCAAAGGAAGAAGTCGGGATGCAGGAAGCCGTCGGCGTCCGGCTCGTAGCGGACGAAGAGGATCGACCGGCCGTCCGGCATCCAGCGCGGCGTCGTGGGATCGTGGCCGTCGTGGCTCTCCAGCGTGAACAGCGCCTTGCGGGGGAGCGGGCCGGTGCGGACGGCCGGCACGTCTTGGGGATCGCGCCGGGCGGCCTCCTCCCGCCGCTCCTTCCAGGCCTTCTCGGCCTCGGCGTCCGGGGCGGTCGACCAGACGACGAGCCGGGCGGGACGGTCCTTCGCGCGGAGGACGATGGCGAGCCGTTTGCCGTCGGGCGAGAGCGCCGGGGCGCCGGTCGTCCAGGAGAGCTCCTGCCAGAGCTCACCCTCGACCGCGCGCCCTCCGCGCCGTTCGGCCTCGATCGCCCGCCAGGTCAGCTCGGCGCGGAAGCGGTCGTAGAGGGTCTCGGGAGCGTCGCCAAAGACGCCGCGGAAGGCGTCGTCGAAGCTGCGGACCGTGCGCGCCGTCATCCGCGCCCAGAGCTTCCGCAGGCTCCCCGGCCCGGCCCGCTCCTCCAGCCACTCCAGGTAGGCGGAGCCGAGGAGATAGGCCATGGACTGGCCGCGCCAGGTGCCGGAATCGTCGGCGAGGCGAGGGTAGCTGGGGAGCTTCCCCTCCTGCGCCCAGCGGCGGAGGATGGCGGCGCGCAGATCGCCGTTCGGCCGTCCCGAGCCGGTGAGCCGCCCTTCGACCACCGTGGCGTACCCCTCGAGCACCCAGCGGGGAGCCGCCAGCGGGATCGGACCGACCGGGAGGAGCCGGGCGAGGAGCTGGCGCGCCGGGTTGCGCGACGGCCGCAGCAGGTGGACGAGGTGGGTCTCCTCGTGGGCGATCAGCAGCTCGGTCCAGTCGCCATAGTGGCCGAGCTCGGATTCCGGCCCCGGCGGGCTGGTCCACAGGATCATCCGCGGCCAGCCGAGGATGGGGAGCGCCTCGCCGTTGGCGTCCGCGACCGGATCGGAGACCAGCACGTCCACCACCTCCGGCGGGTCGTAGCCGACCTCGGCGACCACCCGCTCGCGGATCGACTCCAGCCGCGCCGCGGCTCCGCGGGCCCACGTCTCCGCGGGGGCGGTGTAGTGCACGCGGAAGTGGGGCGTCGAGAGCGTTCGCCAGTCGGCTGCGGGCGACTGGGCGCGAGTGGGGAAGGGGAGGAGAAAGAGAAAGAGAAAGAGCCGGCGGGGGTTCATTGAGGGAGACGATAACTCAGCGTCCTGCCCGGGCGCCGCCCGCAGGGCGGAAGTTACCCAGCCTGGGGTGTCAACCCCAGGGGGAGAGGGCA
>DASWQX010000868.1:0-2670 GCA_036403495.1 Thermoanaerobaculia bacterium | reverse complement strand
GGACTTCGAGCCCGAGCCCTTCTCGGAGCTCTACCAGCGGTCGCTGTATGATTCCATGCGCTCGCTCACCAAGAAGAGCCTGCGGCTCCTGCGGCAGCGCCTGACCGGGCTGCCCGAGGCGGTGCGAGGGGAGGCGGAGTGGGCGTTGGCGGCCGAGGAGCGGATCCTGGAGCGGTTCCGACGGCTGACGGCGAGGAAGCTCGCCGCCGAGCGCATCCGTACCCACGGGGACTATCATCTCGGCCAGGTGCTCTTCACGGGGCGCGACTTCGCCATCCTCAACTTCGAGGGCGAGCCGTCGCGGCCGCTCTCCGAGCGACGCCTGAAGCGCTGCCCGTTGCGGGACGTCGCCGCCATGCTCCGCTCGTTCCAGTACGCGGCGTATGGCAAGCTGTTCGAGGAGGTGTCGGCCGGAGTGGCCGCGCCGGAGTCGCTGCCGGCGCTGGAGAGCTGGGCGCTGTACTGGGAGCGGTGGGTCTCCGCGGCTTTCCTACAAGCCTACCTCCGGCGGGCGCGGGGAGCGGGTTTCCTGCCGCCTTCGCGCGACGAGAGGGAGGTTCTGCTCGACGGTTATCTCCTGGAGAAGGCGCTCCACGAGCTGGCCTACGAGCTCGACAACCGGCCCGGCTGGCTGCGGATCCCGCTGCGCGGCATCCGTCAGATCCTGGCGGGAGAGGGGTGAAACGATTTGGCGAACGAACGCGAAGACCTGTTGACGCTGGCCCGCTCCTACGGGGTCCAGATCGCGTATGACGACGCCCTGGGGAACCATGTCGAGGCGTCTCCCGAATCCCTGCTCGGCGCGCTGCGGGCGCTGCAGGCGTCCGTCGAGACCTTCGCGGATGTGCCGGAAGCGCTGCGGGAGCGGCGGGACGAGCTGGCCCGGCGCCTGATCGAGCCGGTCGTCGTGGCCTGGGACGGCCACGCGCCCGCGATCGAGCTCCGCCCGGGAGCCGGCGGCGGCTCTCTCGCCTACCATCTCGACCTCGAGGGGGGAGAGCGGCGGGCGCAGGTCATGGACCTCCAGAGTCTTCCCGAGACCCGGGGCGCCGCAGGCTCGTCGAATCCCGGCCGGCGTCTGGCGCTGCCGGAGCGGCTGCCGTTCGGCTACCACCGGCTGACCGTCGAGCTCGGCGGCCGGGTGGGGGAGTCGATGGTCATCTCGGCGCCGGGGCGCTGCTACGTCGGCGACGGCAAGCCGCTCTGGGGCGTCTTCCTGCCGCTCTACGCCCTGCGCACCGCGCGGAGCTGGGGAGCCGGCGACTTCTCGGACCTGGAGACGCTGGCCGAGTGGACCGCCGGCCTGGGCGGCGGCGTGGTGGCTACCCTGCCGCTGCTCGCCGCCTTCCTGGACGAGCCGTTCGAGCCCAGCCCCTACGCGCCGGCGTCCAGGCTGTTCTGGAACGAGGTCTACGTCGATCCCCGCCGCCTGCCGGAGATGGACGACTGCCCGGCGGCCCGCCGGCTGATCGAGTCCCCCGAGTTCCTGCGCGAGGTCGAGGCGCTGCGCGCCATGCCGCGGGTCGACTATGCGCGGCTGGCGGCGCTCAAGCGGCGGGTGATGGAGGAGCTGAGCCAGCGCTTCTTCGCGCGCCCCGGCGCCGCCCAGGCGGATTTCGACCGCTTCGTGGCCGCCAAGCCGGGGCTCGAGAACTACGCCGCTTTCCGCGCCGTGGGGGACCGCCGGGGAGATTCCTGGCACTCCTGGCCCGAGCGGCTGCGCGAGGGGAAGCTGGCGCCCGCCGACTACGACGAGGAGGACCGGCGCTACTACCTCTGGACGCAGTGGGCCGCCGATCAGCAGATCCGCTCGCTGGCCACCGAGGCGCGGCGGCGCGGCCCCGGCCTCTACCTCGACCTGCCGGTGGGGGTGAACGGCAGCTCCTACGACGTCTGGTGCCACCGCGACCTCTTCGCCCAGGAAGCCTCGGCGGGAGCGCCGCCGGACGCCTTCTTCACCAAGGGACAGAACTGGGGGTTCCCGCCGCTGCAGCCCGAACGCAGCCGCGAGCGCGGCTACGACCACCTGATCGAGACCCTGCGCCACCACCTGGAGCACTCGGGGATCCTGCGGCTCGACCACGTCATGCAACTCCACCGGCTGTTCTGGATTCCGCGCGGCATGGACGCCTCCGGCGGGGTCTACGTCCGCTATCCCGCCGAGGAGCTCTACGCGGTGCTCTCGGTCGAGAGCCACCGCCACCGGGCGATCGTGGTCGGCGAGAACCTGGGCACGGTGCCGCCCGAGGTCTACGAGGCGATGGAGCGCGAGGATCTGCATGGCATGTACGTGGTGCAGTACGAGATGCAGCCGGGTAAGGCTCTGCGCGAGCCGCCGGCCAAGAGCGTCGCCAGCCTCAACACCCACGACATGCCGACGTTCCAGGGATATCTGCAATCGCGGGACGTCGAGGATCTCCAGAGCCTCGGCTTCTTCACGCCCGCCCAGGCGCAGGCCGAGAAGGAGCGCCGCGCCGCGATCCGCCAGGGGCTGGAGCAGACCCTGCCGCCGGAGGAGCGGGGGAGGGGCGCGAAGACCGACGACGCGCTCCTGCGCGAGCTGCTGGAGGCGCTGGCGAAGAGCCCGGCCCGCATGGTGATCGCCAGCCTGGAGGACCTCTGGCACGAGACCGAGCCGCAGAACGTGCCGGGCACCCACACCGAACGGCC
>DASWQX010000867.1:0-3989 GCA_036403495.1 Thermoanaerobaculia bacterium | reverse complement strand
TGGCGCTGCCGGTGCTCGAAGGTCACCAGCTCGTCCGGCTTGGCGAGGAGCTGGCGCAGGGACTCGTCGACCACCGGCCGGTCGTCCGGATGGACGAGGTCGAGCAGGCTGCGGCCGGTGTGCGCCTCCGGCTCCAGCCCGAGCACCCGCGTGTGCGACGGGCTCTCGTAGCGCACGGTGGCGTCGGCGTCGAGGATCGAGATCAGGTCGGAGGCGTTCTGCACCAGCGAGCGGAAGCGCTCCTCGCTCGCCCGCAGCGCCTCCTCGGCGCGCTGGCGGTCGGTGACGTCCTCCAGCGCCCCCTCGTAATGGAGGATCTCCCCCTCCTCGCCACGGACGCCGCGGACGGTGAAGCGCACCCAGATCACCACGCCGTCCAGGCGTCGGCGCACGCGCGCCTCGAAGCTGTGGACCGCGCCGGGGCCGGCGAATGCCCGCTGCCAGCGCCGGCGGTCCTCCGGATCGAGGTAGATGTCTCCGACGTTGGTCTCCAGCATCGACTCGAGGTCGCGGTAGCCGAGGATGCGCACCAGCGTCGAGTTGGCGTCCAGCATGCGGCCGGCGGGGGTGGTGCGGTAGAGCCCCACCGGCACCCCCTCGAACAGTCCGTGGTAGCGCTCCTCCGACTTGCGCAGCGCCGCCTCGGCCGCCTTGCGCGCGGTGATGTCGCGGGCGAAGGCGCAGTAGCACTCCCGCCCCTGAAATTCGAGATAGCTGAGGGTCACCTCGGCGGGGAGCCGCTCGCCCCCTTTGCGCACGTGGACCACCTCGAAGGTGAGCGGACCCCCGGCGCGGACCTTCGCCGCGCGCTCCTGGAAGAGATTGCTCGCCTCGGGCGGCAGGGTGTCCGCGACCTTCAGCACCAGCAGCTCTTCGCGGCTGTACCCCAGCATCGAGCAGGCCGCCTCGTTGACGTAGAAGAACCGCCCCTCGGGATCGGTCCAGAACGCGCCTTCGCCGGCGCGGTCGAGCAGGAGCTGCGTGAAGCGCAGCGCCTCCTCGGCCTCCATCGGACTCCGCGGGTGCGCGGCGTCATTTTGCAGCAAAAGCGCGTGCATTGAGACGATTCCCCTCCAACAAGGTGCTATGGGAGCGCATGGGATTATAGCCCCGACCGCTCCCCAAGGCTGTGACTTTCGTCGCGTTCCGCCTGTGGAGCACGCCATAGCGAAACGCAAATATATGCGTATTATCTATAAGGTGGCTCGATACGGCCGTGCCGGAGCGAGCCAGGGTCAACGGTCCGGCCGCGGAGGTCCCCCTCCCCATCGCGGCCGGACCGGCCTGACCCGCTCTCCCCCGCCTCCCGAAAGGATGGTATTTTTCTCCCAGGAGGCCCCCCATCGTGGACCGCTCCCCTGAAGCTCTCTACCTCGAAGACGTCGCCGACCAGTTTTTCAAGCACAAGTCCCTCTGCGAGCGCGCTCTCGCCCAGGTGAGCGACGAGGACCTCTTCCTCACCCTCGATCCCGAGGCGAACAGCTTGGCGATGCTGATGCAGCACATGGCGGGCAACCTGATCTCGCGCTGGACCGACTTCCTGACCACCGACGGCGAGAAGCCCGACCGCGACCGCGACTCCGAGTTCGTGGTCCGGCCGGGGACCACCCGGGCTGGACTGGTGGACCGCTGGGAGGAGGGGTGGCGCTGCCTCTTCCAGGCGCTCGCCGCGCTGACCGAGGAGGACCTGTCGCTGACCGTGCTGATCCGCGCCGAGCCGCACAGCGTGATCAAGGCGATCGACCGCCAGCTCACCCACCAGGCCTACCACACCGGCCAGATCGTGCTGCTCGCCAAGCACTTCGCCTCGGCGACCTGGCGGACGCTGTCGGTGGCGCGGGGCAAGACGCGGGAGCTCAACGCCGAGAAGTTCGGCCGCTCGAGCTAATACTTCTTCTTCTCCAGATAGGCGGCGATGGCGTCGTAGAAGAGGCTGGCGGTGCCGGGGTCCTGGAGGCAGAGCGCATGGAACGCCCGCGCGCAGCTCGTGTGGGGGCTCTCGGGCGAGAGGGCCAGGTCCACGGTCTGCTGCGCGGCCGCCCGCCGCCGCGGATCCCGCGCGGTCTGCAGATCGTCGATCGCCCAATAGAGCGACTTCAGGATCAGGGCGCGCTGGAAGATGAGCTCGCTGCGGACGTCCAGCTTGAAGAAGTCGATGGTCACCCGCGCGCGGTCATGCCGGCGGCCGGCGGCGTGCTTCGGCACCGCGATCAGGCCCTGAAATCCGATCAGGTCCTCCGGATCCTCGTCGGCGTCGCCGAGCGGATAGATCAGGAAAGGCTCCTCCGCCGCCAGATCGCGCGGGTCGTCGCGGTCGACGGCGCGCGTCTCGGCGGCGATGGGGAAGTAGTCCAACTTGTAGATCGTGTTGCACTTCTTGCAGGTGACGGCGTAGTTGAGGATGTCGTACGCGAGCAGGTAGTACCCGGTGCCGGCGGGCTCCCCGAGGGGAAAGGAATAGGCGAGCTTCCGCTTCTTCGGCGGCCACGCCCGCACCTTGCTCTTGGGCCGGAAGTGCTCGACGTCGTGCTCGATCCGGCTCTCGTCGTCTTCGCCGGACTTGCGCTCGCAATAGGCGCACTTGCCGTGCTGGAGCTTCATGTAAGCGCCCTTGATCTCGCTCCAGGTGCCGGTCTCCTCCTCGTAGCGACGCAGCCCGCGAAAGGTTTCCGTCTTCGCTTGGGCGGCCTCCAGCCAGGTCTTCGATTCGGCGCGGATCAGCGCCTCCAGATCGGCCCGCGTGAGGGCGTAGCGGATCATCGGGCGCGCTTAGGGGCTTTCGTCGTCTTGGCCCCTGAGGGCGGTGATCCCGCGAGCTTCTGCATCAGGGCGAGCGCGATCTCGGGCCTGCCGGGCCCCGCCTGCCGCGACAGCTCCTGGAGCTCGTCGACATACCCGGGAGCCCGGGTCGTCTCGAGCTTGAAGTACTGGCTCAGCAGCACCTGCTCGGCATCCAGGCCGTAGATCGGCTCCTCGAGCTGGCGCACGGTCGACGCTCCGGAGGGCTCGGCCTCCATCACGAAGATGTTCTGCCTTTCGAGCGAGCCGGCCACGATGGGGCTGTGCGTGGAGAACACGAACTGGAGATGGGGCAGGACCCTGGAGATCGTGGAGCAGACCGTGCGCTGCCACTCGGGATGGAGGTTGAGGTCGATCTCGTCGACGAGGACGAGCCCCCGGCTGTCCACCAGCCTGGTGCTGTTCGGACAGCCCATGCAGACGTGGTACAGCAGGTCGGTGATCCAGCCGATGTAGGCCCGGTAGCCGTCGGAGAGCGCGCCGAAGGGCACGTCGAGGCCCTGGAGGGTGTAGAGGTAATCTCCGGAGCTCCCCCCCTCCCGCCGGCCCGAGAAGTCGGCTTCCGCGGGGAGCAGCTTGTTGATCAGATGGCAGACCTGCTTGTAGCGGCCGGGGTTCGCCGTCTGGAACGCGGGAAGCCAGGAGGCCAGCGGGGTCAGCGCGATGTGGGGCTCGAAGAGGCCGGCGACGCGCTGATAGCGCAGGAAGCGCCGTTTCGACTGCTCCTCGGGATTGAAGCTGCCGGCGTCCTGAACCCGCCGGGTCGCCCCGTACCCCACCACCAGGAAGGCGGGCGAGCTGTTGTCGAACATCCCCGACCAGGGGCCGGAGGTGGACCCGGGCATGGACGCGAGGATCTCCAGGTCCCCCTCGCGGCGGATCTCGGTCGTCAGCTCCTGCTCGTCAGGATAGGAAGCCGCGCTCGCGCCTTTCCCCAAGTCCTGAGGATGCAGCAGCACGCGGGAATGAATCCGGGCCTTCGGCAGGCCGTTCCGGATCAGGTGGTAAGGAAGGAAACCGGACTTGTCGATGACCGGCGACAGGGTCGAGAGGGCGAGCGCCTTGAGGACCGAGGTCTTGCCGGCGCCGTTGTTGCCGAGCAGGAGGTTGATGTTGGGAGAGTGGAGAGGACCGGCGGCAGGGCAGGTGCAGCTTCAGCGCCTTTGATCGGACCGAGGACTTCAAAAGAA
>DASWQX010000866.1:0-6349 GCA_036403495.1 Thermoanaerobaculia bacterium | reverse complement strand
GATCGGCCGGCCAGGCCCCTCGCGTGCGGCGGTCGCGCCCTCGCGTGGGCCCGTTTCCCCCTCGCGTGGGATCGCAGCCCCCTCGCGTGGGACCGATGGTCCCACGCGAGGTCTCGTAACCCCCTCGCGTGGGACCCACGGGCCCTCGCGGGGGGCCTGCCGCCCCTCGCGAGGGGCCTTTGATCCCACGCCGGGTACCTCCCCCCCCTCGCCAGGGGCCTTCGGTCCCTCGCGAGGGGGGAACGGGCCCACGCGAGGGGCGAACGGGCCCACGCGAGGGCGCAACGCGAGGATTCGGCCGTCCACACCGCGAACCCTGCCCCCCACCTCCCGCACGCGAGGGCGCGCTCCCCGCTCGCCAGGGCCCATCCGGCGACCCCGTCCGCGCAACCGCGCGACGCCGTGGCGCAGCGCGCCTGGCGGGTGGCTCTGGAACGCCGAGGGGAGGGCCTTCAGCAGGGGTAGCAGGCGCCGACGACCTTGACCACGTCGCCGCTCGTATCCGAAGCAGGTGACGCCGTCCGTTGCACAGAAGTCGATGCAGTCGCCGCCCCCGGCATAGGTGGTCGTCACCCTGCCGCACAGGTGGTTCGTCGCATGCGCCGGGGGAGTCGCCACACCGAAGACCGCCGTCGCGGCGATCCCGACTGCACAGGCTAACTTGATCATTGGCTTGGACGACATGGACCCTTCCTTTCTTGAAGCGGCAGTTAAAATGCTGCCAAAGAAAAGGGTGCCGGGGGCGTGAAAAAAGGGACGCCGAGCTTCCGCGAATCGCCTGGCACCTCGTATAGCACCTCGTATGCGAGGGCCCTCTTCAGGCTCGATATCGCGGCCCTTCGGGCCGCAACTGACCATGGATTGGATGTCCGTCACCCAGGGCGTTGCCCTGGGCTGAACAATCCCGGGCCTTCAGCCCGGCAAGATGGTATGGAGGAGGAGATCCTCGACATCAACCCGCGGGACAACATCGCCACCGAGACCGAAAATGCATCCGTCCCCTACGGCCACCGCAGCCTTTCCGAGCTGAAGGCCCGGGATTATTGAGCCCAGGGCAACGCCCTGGGTTCGCAACGGACAGCCCTCCGAGGCGGCCTGAAAGGCCGCGATAACCAGCCGGGCGAGATTGGCCCATCCGCTTCCGGGCAGCAATCCACTATGACCCCACTACCCTCGCGAGGGCCCGTTTCCCCCTCGCGTGGGAGCGCCAGCAGAAGCGCCTGGCACCTCAGCTCCCGGCTTCCTGGCTTCCTCCCGCGCTTGCGCAGTAACTTTTCACGCCGCCGCATCGCCTCTATAGACCAGCGCCCTCCGCCTCGAGAGCGGCGCCCGTCCCAGAACGGAGAGCGCGCATGCCGTCGCAGATCGTCAATCGTTCCCTGCTCGTCCACACCACCCTGGCCGATTCCCAGCGGACGGTGGCCGTCGCGCAGCACCTGCAGACCGTCGACCTCCAGACCGCCGTTCCCGCGCACGCTCTCGAGGCCTCCCGGATGACACAGCTCGCGGGGACCAGCGCGGACTTCCACCCCGCCGTCCTCAATACCCGGCTGGCGACCGTCCAGCCGCTCGCGGTGAGCAACGCCGTCTCGACCATCCGCCCGGAGCTCGTCCACTGGCTCGACCCCGGCATCGGCCGCGGGATCTCCGATCTGGGTAACGACGACGCCGGCAAGCCGCGGAGCGCGTTCGCCCTGCCGGTCCTGGTCTCGCCGACGGCGACCCCGGAAGCCGGCACCCTCTTCGAAGAGCCGGCCGCCCCGGCCCAGAAGCACTATCTGCCTGTTTACGGGATCGCCTCCGTGCCGCGCGGAGCCACCGAGGTGAAGTGGGTCTCCCTGGAGCCGGCGGCGGGAGCCGGCGGGGGTTGGCGGCTGATCGTCCATCTCAAGGCACTGCCGGCGCCCGCGGCCCCCGCGGACGCCACCCTCGCTCCGGTCGCCCCGACGCCGATCCGCTACCTGCTGAGCGCCACCGATCCGAAGCTCAACACCGTGCAGACCTGGGAGTTCGGCGAGGCGGCCGAGCAGGACGGCGTGCTCCAACTGACCCTCACCCTGACCGGACCCGACGCCTTCGCCAACCGCGACAAGATCCATCGCGCCATGATCGATCCGGACTTCAAGGCGAAGCTCGTCATCCGCCACTCGCTCGAGCTGGCGCTGCCGGTCCCCGCGCCGGCCCCGCCGCGGCGGATCTTCGTCCAGATGGCCCCCATCCTGCAGAACGAGGCCCTGGAGACCTCCGCCCTGAAGACCGCGGCCCCCGGCGGCGAGCAGGTCCTGATCTGGCACCCCCATCCCGTCGACGGCGGGTTCCCGGTCCGGCGGCAGACGCTCTATCGCCACGACACGGTCGCCCTCGATACCACGGTCGACTTCACCTTCGATCCGGCCTTCGACGCCAACGTCTTCGAGCGGGCCCCCGGAGCGCCGGGCGACGCCGCGGGCTACTACCACCTGACGGCGGTCTGGCCCGAGGGGGGGCGCCCCTACACCTACTATCAGGCGCAGGACCAGCCCGAGCTGTTCTATTTCCTCCCCGACCGTTTCGAGGTCACCCGCCGCCCGCTCTCGCCCCATCTGCCGTCGCTGGCGGTCGACGTCGGCGGCGGCGATCTGATCGGCCAGGCGCTGTTCACCTTGAGCTACGTGGCGGCGCCGGTCTGGGACCCGGCGCGGATCGCCGCCGCGGCCGAGGCCCTGAAGGCCCATGCCCGCGGCCAGGCGCCGGTCTTCGTGCAGATCGAGCCGGCGGGCCCGAAGCTGCGCCTCAAGCTCCCCACCGACGCCGGGCCCGCGTTCGTCGAGCAGACCGGCGCGCGGGTGAGCCTCATCGCCGGGGTGAGCGGCTCGGTGACCTTGCCGCTCGACCCCTTCCAGCGGATTTTCAACGCCTTCTTCGACGAGGTGGGAGACCTCCTCACCGGCGAGGTGGTGGTGACGGTCGACGGCCAGGAGACCGCGATCCCGTTCAACGCCCGGGCGCGCAGCTTCGTGGGCGAGGTCTTCGACCACGCGGAGGCCGCCGACCCCGATTCGGGCGGGCTGCGGGTAACGCTCCGCAACGCCGTCGAGAGCCCGATCCAGGTGGACAGCCTGCCGGTCACCCTCCGGCAAGGGGAGCGGACGGTGCCGGCGCGCCTGGCGAGCGCCGATCCGCCGCTCCCGGCGCGGCTCTCCCCGGCCACCGATGCCGCGCCCGCCGGCGCCCTCTCGCTGGTGGTGGTGCCGGCCGCGGCGGGCTCCCCTCCCCTCGACGCCACCTGGGACGCCGTCTTCGATCTCGGCGCGGTGCGGGTGGTGCCCGACCCGGCGGCGGTGTGGTACGCCGTCCTCTCCCGCGGGGTGGCGGGGACGAGCGAGCGCCAGGTGCGCGTGAAGCTGCTGGCCGCGACGTTCACGGGAGCGGGAGCCCCCGCCGCCGTGCAGGTAGAGTTCGAGTCCGGGGCCACGGCGAGCTTCGAGCCCCCCACGACGCCGCCGGCCGACCCCTTCCTCGACCAGGTGGTGGAGATCGCCGTGCCGATCCGCGACTTCATCGTCGGCCCCCAGGACCCGCAGGCTCCCAAGGGCTACCGCTACCGGGTGAGGACCGTCTCGGCGACGGGGATCCGGACCGGGGACTGGCAGGAGATCGGTCCGACCGACGAGCTCTACGTAGCGGTGCCCCCGGCATGAGCGACCTCGCCGGGCTTCCGGACTGGGGAGCGCCCCTGGGCGGCGGGATCCCCGCCTTCGCGGCCTACGCCGCGGCCGTGCCGGGGAGTGCCGTGGTCCTCCCCGATATGCTGACCGTGGCGGCGCGGCCGGACGGCACGCCGGCGTTCGACCTCGCCCTGGTGCGATGGACGGATGCCGGCGGCGGCCTTGCCTCCTACGGCGCGCTGGCGCTGGAGGTGGCGGCCCATCACCCCCTGGAGGCCGCGCTCGCCCTGGCGCGGCCGGCGGCTGCCGGCGCCACGGTGGCGCCGGCGGTGCTCGCCGGCGGCTTCGCCAGCCTGCTCCCCGCCGGCTCGGGGGTGGACCTGCCCGCCGAGCTGCTCGCCCCCGCGCCGCTGGCCTGGAACGGCGCCACGGCCGCGCGCTGGAACCTGCGGCTCTCGGCCACGGCGGCGGAGCTGCTCGCCGGCGCCCTCGGGGACCGCGGCGACCGCGGCGACCGCGCCGCCCTGCTCCTCACCGCCCGCATCGAGACTGAGATCCTCGGCGTGGCCCCGCGCCTCCCCCTGCGGGTCCGCTTCGACGCCGCGGGGCTCCTCGCCGCTCTCCTCCCCCAGGGCGTCCGCCGGATCGCTCGCGGCGACCTCCTGGCCCGCCTCGTCCGGCCGGCCGATCTGCCGCTCGCGGTCGAGGGGGAGCTGGCGGCCGGCGACGCGCCCCGTTTCGCCGAGGCGATGGCGGGGCGCCTGTGCGCCCGCTTCGGCCGCCTGGCGCCGGAGGGCGGCGTCGAATTCGACCTCCCGGCTGCCGGGCTCGCCCTGCTCTGGGACCTCGCCGAGCCGGCGGCGACGCCGCTCGCCTGGAAGCTGGAGCTCGATCCGCTCGACGCCGCGCGCGAGGTGGTGGCGCGCGCCGGCCTCGACGCGGTCGTCCGCCGGGTGACGGTGCCCCCGCTGGCGGCCGGTTTCGCCGAGGTCGGCGTGGCGGCGAACCTCTCCGCCGCCCGCCCCGGGGTGCTCGCCCTGGGGGTGACCCTGCGGGTGCCCCCCCGCCCGCCGTTCCGGCTCCAGGAGGTGGTGCAGACGCTCGATCTCGCGCCGCCGGACGACGGCGGCCGGATCCGCTTCCGCCTCTCGCCCGGCGAGCCGCTCGCCTACACCGTCACCCCCTGGGCAATGGTCGAGACCGCCCGCGGCGTCGAGCGCCTGGAGGCGGCGCCCCTGAGCCGTGAAGGGGCTTGGCTGTCGCTCGCCCCGACCGATTTCCCCGTCACCTGGGTTGGGGTCTCGGCCGCGCCGGCGCTGCTCGCCCTGGCCGGCACCGCAGGCATGGCCGGCATCGCCGGCACCCTCTCCTACCGCCAGGGGGCCGCCGCCGCGGAGCGCCCGTTCGAGCTCGCCGCCCCGGGGAGCCTGGCGGTCGCCCTCGCCCTGCCGCCGGACGCCGAGGAGGCCCGGCTTACCCTGACCGCCCGGCCGGCCGGCGGCGGCCCCCCCCTGGCCCTCGGGCCGCTGCCCGCCCGGACGACGGCCCTCGGCCTGGCTTCGTTCCCGGGGTATGGGCCCCACCGCGTGCCGGTGCGGGCGACCTTCCCCGCGCCGGGGGGGTTCCTCGCCGTCGACCTGCTGCCGGAAGGAGCGGAGGAGACCCCGCAGACGGTGGCGGCGCTCGCCCTGACCTCGGCGGCGCCGGAGAAGGAGTGGGGGTACGTCGCCGCCTCGCCGTTCGCCGCCGGCTACCGCTACCGCATCCATGCCGGCTCCGATTCCGATGCTGGCGCGCCGGCGCCCCCGTGGTCGCCGGTGCAATCCCCCTTCGTTCCACTCGAGCTTCAGGGAGGCCCTGCCATGACCCGACCCGACAGCGCGGACAGCTTCGATCTCGACGGCGTCCATCTCTACCTCGCGGACGGCGAGCCGGGGGTGGTCCGCTACGTGCCGGGGGACCCCGGGCCGGAGCGGGGGGCGGACGGCCAGCCCACCCTGACGATGGTGGCGAGCGACCGCGGCGGCATCCTCCAGCTCGGCACCCGCTGGGCGCTCGACGAGGCGCGGCTCGCCGCCCTGGGGAGCGCGCTCGCCGCCGCCCGTCCCGACCTCGCGGGAGCCTCCCTGCAGCCGGCGCCCGCGCAGGTCACCGCCGTGACCCTGAAGATCGCCGGTCCCGACGGCAGCCTGGCGCCGATCAAGACCTCGGCCGGCTCGGGGATGACCCCCTGGAGCGCCGTCTTCGCCGCCACCCTCGACGCCGGCCAGAAGGCGTCCGCCCTCGCCGCGCTCAACGGCCGGCGCGGGCAGGTGGTGATCGACTACGCGATCGCGCTCCCCCCCGAGGTGGCCGCCACCTTCGCCACCTTCGCCGGTGCCGCGGCCGCGGCCGCGATCGAGCGGCGCACCGACGTGGCCGACTGGTTCCCCGCCGGCGCGGGCCAGCGCCGCGTCCTGCTCACGGCGGCCTCGATCTGAGTAACGAAACCGGGGACCGCGGCGCCTGTGCTTAAGACTCGCTTCAACCCTGGAAGAAAGGGAAGGAAAACCCATGATCAGGATCGACAAGGTGCAGGAGATCGCCGGCGTCACCGTCTACGGTGACGACGAGCTGCCCAATAAGTTCTACGTCGTCCCCAACCAGCCGCGCTACCGGATCGACGACAACGGCTTTCCGGTATTCAAGTTCCTGGAGTACCG
>DASWQX010000865.1:0-4095 GCA_036403495.1 Thermoanaerobaculia bacterium | reverse complement strand
CGCTCCGCTTCCGCCCCTGGACGCCGGTCATACCCCCCCGCTTCCACGTCGAGGACGAGGAGGGGGGGATCTTCGGCGCCGTCACCGCCGGGGACATCCTGGTCCATCACCCCTACGACTCCTTCGCCAACAGCGTCCAGCGGTTCATCGAGACGGCGGCGGACGACCGCTCGGTGTTCGCCATCAAGCAGACCCTCTACCGCACCTCGGCGGGGTCGCCGAACATGCAGGCCCTCATCCGCGCCGCCGAGGCGCGCAAGCAGATCGCCATCACGGTGGAGATCAAGGCCCGCTTCGACGAGGCGGCCAACATCGAATGGGCGGAGGCGCTCGAAGGGGTCGGGGCCCACGTCTGCTACGGCGTGGTGGGCCTGAAGACCCACGCCAAGATCGCGCTCGTGGTGCGCCAGGAGAAGGACGCGCTGCGCAGCTACGTCCACATCGCCACCGGCAACTACAACCCGGAGACGGCGAAGCTCTACACCGACCTCGGCCTGTTCACGGCCAACGAGGAGATCGCCCAGGACGTCGCCCAGCTCTTCAACATGCTGACCGGCTTCGTCTACCAGCCGAAGTTCAAGAAGCTGCTGGTGGCGCCGATCAGCATGCGCCAGCGTTTCCTGGAGATGATCGAGCGCGAGGTCAAGCACCACCGCAAGGGGCGGGGCGGGCACATCATCGCCAAGATGAACGCGCTCGACGACCGCCAGGTCATCGACGCCCTCTACGACGCCTCGGCCGCCGGGGTGGAGATCGACCTGATCGTGCGGGGCATCTGCCGGCTGCGGCCGGGGCTGCCGGGCAAGAGCGAGACGATCCACGTGATCAGCATCGTCGGCCGCTACCTGGAGCACGCCCGCATCTTCTGGTTCGCCAACGGCGGCAAGCCGGAGACCTACATCGGCTCGGCTGACTGGATGACCCGCAACCTCGACGCCCGCGTCGAAGCGGCGGTACCGATCGAGGACCCCCGCCTGCAAGAGGAGGTCAAGGCCATCCTCGACCTCCAGCTCGCCGACAACGTCAAAGCCTGGGACATGCAGGCCGACGGCTCCTACGTCCAGCGCCGCCCGGGCAAGGACGCGGAGCCCCGCTCCAGCCAGGACATGCTCATGCAGCAGGCGCTGGAGCGGGCGGGGCGGTAGGGGGAAGCCTCAGCCCGGGATTGGAATGCGCCCGCAGGGCGGAAGTTACCCAGCCTGGGGTGTCAACCCCAGGGGGAGAGGGCACCCCACCTCCCAAGCCCCACAGGGCCGACAGATTCCGCCGATTTGAAGCTCCCTTTGAAGTATCGGCCCTACGGGGCTCAGGAAGGTGGTCTGCGGCCCCGGTCCTGGGGTTCACACCCCAGGCTGGGTAACTTCCGCCCTGCGGGCGGGCTTCCAGATTGCAAAATCCTCCTGGACTTCTCCGTATGCTAGACTTCATGCCTAGTTGCGCGTGATTTGCTCATCCAATTTCTAGCCATGTCCGTTGCCGTCGTCCGCAAGAAGAGCACGAGCCCGGAGCGGCCGACCCTCTCGCCCGAGAAGGGGAACGAGCTGCTGGGTATCCTCATGCTCGCCGCCGCGGCGTTCCTGAGCCTCAGCCTGGGGAGCCACCATCCGCAGGATCCCAGCCTGCTGCACAGCGTCCCCGCGGCGGCCCATGCCCACAACTGGGCGGGGTCGGTGGGGGCGCAGGTGTCGGCGGTGGCGTTCGGCTTCTTCGGCCTGACCTGCTTTCTGATCCCTCTCTTCCTGCTGGTCTCCGGCTGGCGGCGGCTGCGCCGGCGGGATGCGGCGCGGGTGGTGGGACGGGGGTTCGGCGCGGTCCTGCTGCTCGCTTCGACGCCCGCCCTGCTCCAGATCGGTTGCGGCCGGCTGCTCTGGACCGACGGGTCGGTGGCGGCGGGGGGCGCCTTCGGCGTGCTGCTCGCCGACTTCCTCCAGGGGCGCCTCAACTTCGCCGGCACCCTGGTGGTGCTAGGCTCGGCCGTCGCCGTCGGCACCGCTCTGGCGGTGCAGTCGACGCTGGGGAGCGTGCTGGCTGCCTGGCGCGACCGCGTGCGGCAGCTCTGGCAGAGCTGGACCCTCGCCCGCGAGCGGCGCCACGAGCGGCGGGAGAAGGAGCGCAACCGGCGGCGGGTGATCACCAAGCACCTGCAGCGGGTCGCCGAGGAGAAGCAGAAGAAGACGCCCCCCGCCAACCCCGAGGCGCACCGGCCGTCGATGGCCGCGGCGGCGATGTCGGTGGGCGCGCCCCCTCCCGACCACCTCGATCTCCCCATGCGTCCGGCGCGGGTGACCGAGAAGAAAGGGGAGGCCGACTTCGCGATCCGCCGCGTGCCCGCTTTCGCACTGGAGTCGGACGAGGACTTCTCCGATGATCCGCGCCCGGCGGCGCCGGCGTCCCGTCCGTCCGCCGCCGCTCCCTCGGCTCCCACGATGCCGCCCGTCCGCCCGCGTCCGCTCCCTCAGAAGGAGCTGCCGTTCGTGGGTGACATCGCGCCGGGCACGCTGCCGCCGGTGAACCTCCTCCAGATGGGGGAGGGGCGGAGCGCGCAGGACGAGGTCGAGCTGGTCCGCCGCGGCGAGTCGATCCGCAGCCGCTGCGCCGAGTTCGGCGTCGAGGGGACCGTCGAGGCGATTACCCCCGGTCCGGTGATCACCGTCTTCGAATTCCAGCCGGCCCCGGGGGTCAAGGTCAGCCAGATCGTCAACCTCCAGGACGACCTGGCGCTCGCCCTCAAGGCCGAGTCGGTGCGCATCGACCGCATGCCCGGCCGCTCCACGCTGGGCATCGAGGTGCCGAACAAGGAGCGCTCGATCATCCGGCTCGGCAACATGCTCGCCGACGAGCGGTTCCGCAAGTCGCCGTCGGTGCTCAACATGGCGATCGGCACCGACATCCACGGCGAGCCCTACTACGCCGACCTCGCCACCATGCCCCACCTGCTGATCGCCGGCGCCACCGGCGCGGGCAAGAGCGTGGGCCTGCAGAGCATGATCACCTCGATCCTCTATAAGGCCACGCGCGACGAGGTGCAGTTCATCTTCATCGATCCCAAGCGGATCGAGCTCGGCGTCTACGCCGACATCCCGCACCTCAAGTGCGAGGTCGTGGTCGATCCCAAGAAGGCGGCCAACGCCCTGCGCTGGGCGGTCGCCGAGATGGAGCGCCGCTACCGGCTGCTCGCCGAGGTCCACGTGCGCTCGATCGCCTACTACAACCGGGCGATCTCGGACCCCGAGACGCAGCAGCGCCTGTCGCTCTCGGACGGCGGGGACGGGCTGTTCACCGCCGAAGACCTCAAGCCGCTGCCCTACTACGTGGTGGTGATCGACGAGCTGGCCGACCTTATGATGGTCTCCTCCTCGGAGGTCGAGACCTCGATCGCCCGGCTGGCGCAGATGGCCCGCGCCGTCGGCATCCACCTGATCGTGGCGACCCAGCGGCCGTCGGTCGACGTGCTGACCGGCACGATCAAGGCGAACTTCCCCTGCCGCATCTCGTTCGCCACGGCGAGCCGCCACGACTCGCGCACCATCCTCGACCAGGTCGGCTCCGAGAAGCTGCTCGGCAAGGGGGACATGCTGATGATGCCCCCCGGCTCGTCGCGGGTGATGCGCCTGCATGGCGCCTACATCTCTGAGCAGGAGACGGCGGCGCTGATCCGCTGGCTCAAGAAGCAGGGCAAGCCCGACCTCGACCCGGACGTCCTCAAGGCTCCCGACGGCGACGGCGCCTCCGGGGGGGGCGGCGGCGACAACGACGACGAGCTCTACGACGAGGCGGCCCGCCTGGTCATCGCCGAGCGCCAGGCCTCCGCGAGCTTCCTCCAGCGCCGCATGCGGATCGGCTTCTCCCGCGCCGCCCGCCTGATCGACATGATGGAGCGCGACGGCCTCCTCGGCCCCTCCCAGGGGAGCAAGCCCCGCGAGGTGCTGGTCAAGCCGGGCTACTTCCAGGAGATCGACGTGGCGGGGGCGGGGGTGGAGGAGTAGGGGGGGCCGCCAAAGCCCCCCGCCCCGGAACCTCACCCCTGTCCCCTCTCCCATCGCCCTCCCGCCGACCGGGAGAGGGGAACGATTCACAGCCTGGATTGCCCGTAGG
>DASWQX010000864.1:0-2380 GCA_036403495.1 Thermoanaerobaculia bacterium | reverse complement strand
CTGCTCATAAAGGTCCGAGTTCTTCTCGGCCGCCGCGCGGATCGCCGCATCCACCTCCTCGGGCTTCAACCCGAAGGCCGCCGCCTGCGCCTGCAGCACGATGCGGCGCTGCTCTTCCGTAATCTCGGACTTTGCCTGCCGCAGCCTGCTCAACTCGGACAGGATCGACTGCTCGACCGCCTTGCGACCCTCGCTTCTGCCGAGGAGGGCTTCTCTGTCCGCCTTCTTCGCCACGACTACGGCGACCGCTTCTCCTCCGTCGAACGGCGGCACCCGCACGCGCTGGTCCCAGGGACTGATGAAGACCCAGGCATCCCGGTCCTTCTCGCCCGGCACCACCTGCAACCCCACCTCCTGATCCGCCTTGACACCCGGCGCCAAGTGGATCCGCGCCCGGCCGCCGACGTCGGTCACCTCGATCGAGCCGTCTCCGGTCGTGCCGATGCGGAGGTGGGCGACGGGCTTCTTGTCGAGGTAGGTCACATGGACGACCAGGATTCCATCCTCGCCCCACGCGGTTACACCGGAGAAGAGGGCCAGGAGGCCGGCGAGGAGGACCAGGCGGCGCGGAGTCATCGTTGACTCAATTGCAGGGTGATCGCGGGGCCGGCCGGCCCATCCTGATCGAGCGGCAGGAAGCCTGCCTTCTCGGCATGCAGGCGGACCGTCTGGCCTGGAGCGGCATGAGCAGCGAGATCAAACCCTCCTTCCCTGCTGGTGGTGACCGCCTCGGCCTCGAACCCAAGGACCCAGACCCGGGCTCTGGCGAGGGTGCGCCCCTCACCGTCCTCGACGGTACCTGAGGCCCGGGCCGAGCGGTCCTCCTTCAGTTTGACCGGGACCGCCGGCTGGAAATCTTTCTCGAGGACCACTTCCCGACTCCCATGCAGAAAGGCCGAGGGCTTATCGGCGTAGACGGTGACCTTATGATCCGCCGGTAAGCCGCTCGCCGGGATCTCCACCTCCCAGCCCCCCTGGACCCTCTTCTGCTCGCCGCCCACGGATGACCGCACTTCGGCGTCCTCGACCGGCTGGCCTTGGAGGCCGAGGACCGTCACCCGCAGCCGGTAGATGTCAGGACCGGGGGCCGGCGCGAGCCTCGGCCAGACGAAGAGAAGGAGGGCGAAGGCCCCCATGCCGCCGGAGGCGCGAAGCCAGGAACGCTGGATCCCCAGGTCGCCGGTCAGGAAATAGGCCATGAAACCGGCCAGGAGCGCAGCGAACAGCGCCACGATCTGCTGCTTGAAGCCCGCCAGACGCTCCGGAGCGAGCCAGACCACGGTCAGGAGCGCAGCAAGAAGGATCGAGCTGAAGATCCAACTCGCTCGCGCCCGCTCCCGGGCGCGGCTCAGGGGCTTCGGCGGGATACCTCTCTTCGGTCGACTCATGGGATTTCCCGAAATCATATCTTACCGCCGGCAGATGGAAGCTCTATGCGCCGTCGAGTGTGGACCGTCTCGGCTGCTTTTGGCGCAGTTCCTGATCGGTCTGCTCCAGACGCCCTGGCAACCGAGCGGTCTCGCGACTCGGCGCGCGGCGCGGCTGTCGCCGATGGAGGCGATGCGGTAGGAAGGGCTGATCCAGAGCTCCTTGCCGGCTGGGGCGGCCTGCGCTCCGAAGCCTCACCCCCGGGCCCTCTCCACGAGTGGAGAGGGGAGAAAGACCGCGAAACCGGCCGATTCAGGCGGACCTTTCCTCGGTGGGCCCTCCCTCTCCCTCCGGGAGAGGGACCGAGGGTGAGGTTTCGAAGGGCAGGCCGCTGGGAGTCCGCTGAGGGACTGGATGTGTAGAACACCCCCGTCTGTGCCAAAATGACCCGCGCATGCCTGATACCCCCCTAGTCCTGGTGATCGACGACGAGACCGGCTCCCGCGAGTCGATGGCCATCGCCCTCGAAAAGGCGGGGCTGGGAGTGCGCACCTTCGACGACGCGCGCAAGGCGCTGGAGTTCCTCGACGAGAACGAGGCCCGCCTCGCCGTCTGCGACCTGCGGATGCCGGGCATGGACGGCCTCGCCTTCCTGCACGAGGTGCGGGAGCGCAAGATCGACCTCAGCATCATGCTCGTCACCGCCTACGGCTCCATCGAGTCGGCGGTGGAGGCCATGCGGGTGGGGGCGGACGACTACCTGACCAAGCCGGTCGACCTCTACGAGCTGCGCAAGCGGGTGATGAACCTGATCGAGAAGCAGCAGCTCAAGGAGGAGGTCTCGACTCTGCGCGAGATGCTCGACAAGCGCTACGGCTTCGAGAGCATCATCGGCCGCTCGACGCCGATGGAACGCCTGTTCGAGCAGATGCAGCTGGTCGCACCGACGCGCTCGACGGTGCTCATCGTCGGCGAGAGCGGCACCGGCAAGGAGCTGGTCGCCAACGCCGTT
>DASWQX010000863.1:0-4234 GCA_036403495.1 Thermoanaerobaculia bacterium | reverse complement strand
AACGGCGGACCGCACGGCGGCTATGTCCATCTCGACCATTCGAACACCCTGCCGCTCTGGCTCCAGGAGACCGGCTACTACACGGCGCATGTCGGCAAGTACCTCAACAACTATGGGAAGAACTCGCCCGCGCCGCCACCGGGATGGTCGCGCTGGTTCGCGCTGACCGACCCGTCGGTCTACCGGATGTACGACTACACGGTGAGCGACGGCGGCAAGCCGGTCACCTACGGGGAGGCCCCTGGGGACTATCAGACGGACGTGATCGCGGCCAAGGCCGAGGAGATCCTCCGCTCGCGGGCGAGCACGCGCCAGCCGTTCTTCGTCTCCGTCGCCCCCACCTCGCCCCACCTGGAGCGGCTCACCCGCGACCAGACGCCTCCTCGTCCGGCGCCGCGCTACGCGGGGCGGTACGCCGCCGAGCCGCTGCCGCGGACGCCGTCGTTCGACGAGGCCGACGTCGCCGACAAGCCGGGGCACATCGGCCGCCGGCCGCGGCTCAGCCCGGGCAAGAGCGCCCACGTCCTCGAGACCTACCGGGCGTGCCTGGCCTCGCTGCTCGCCGCCGACGACCTCGTCGAGCGGCTGGTGAAGGCGCTCGACGAGACCGGCCAGCTCGGCCGCACGGTGATCGTCTTCACCTCGGACAACGGCTTCTTCTTCGGCGAGCACCGGGTCACCGAGGGGAAGTACCTCCCTTACGAGGAGTCGATCCGCGTGCCGCTGATCGTCTTTGATGGACGTAAGGATGGCCGCGATGCCGGAGGGCGCCGGTTTCCGGCCGGCGCTACGGTGACGCAGCCGGTCTCCAACATCGACCTGGCGCCGACCCTCGTGGCTCTCGCGGGAGCCCGCGCGCGGCGGGTGATGGATGGCCGCTCGCTGCTCACCCTGGTCCGCGACCCCCGGCAGGGGAAGGACCGGACCCTGCTGATCGAGGGCTACGGCGAGGGGAAGGACAAGCCGCCGTTCGCCGCGGTGCGCGATTCGCGCTGGTTCTACGCCGAGTACAGGAACGGCGACCGCGAGCTCTACGATCTCCAGAAAGATCCCTACGAGCTGCGCAGCCTCCACGCCGATCCCGTCTTCGAGGCCGTACGCCGGGACCTCGCCGGCCGCTTGGCCCGCCTCCGCTCCTGCTCCGGCGAGTCGTGCGGCTAGGCTCCTTCCTTCATAGCGACCCCCACCACCGCCGGCTCTTCTGGATCAGGCGGTGGAGATGCTTCCAGAAAGCGCGGCGGCGCGTTCGGCGCAGGAGTCGTACGGCTCTCATCTCGGGTGCTCTGGTAGACGGACGGCCGGCGAAATGTCTATCGGCGGCGGCCCTCTTGATAGACTCGGCGGCTCATTGAGGAGGAGACGAACATGGCGAAGACGAGCATCGATCTGACCAAGCTCTCGCTGGAAGAGCTGCAGGCGCTGGCGCAGGACATCGAGGTCGAGGTCATCGGCCGCCGCGAGGCCGAGCGGTCGCGGGTGCTCAGCCAGATGCGCGAGCTGGCGGGGAGCCTCGGCATGACTCTTGAAGACGTGGTCCGGGGTGAGAAGGGGCGGGGCGCGACGGTGGCCGCAAAGTATCGCAACCCCGACAATCCGGTCCTCACCTGGTCGGGGCGCGGCAAGCGGCCGGCCTGGGTCAATGAGGCGCTCGCCGCGGGAAAGACGCTCGAGGATCTCGCGGTGTCCTAGGGCTCGAGCCTTTGGAGGTGTGACGATGCGAAAGCTGCTCTGTCTGCCCGTGGTCCTGATCCTGACCGGTGCGGCTTGCTCCTACGGCCAGGCGGTCGTCTGTGGCGGCCTCAAAGGGGCGGTCTGCGCCGCCGGTCAGTTCTGCGAGCTGCCGGCCGGCCAGTGCAAGGTGGCCGACCTCGAAGGGACCTGCGTCGCCAAGCCGGAAGCCTGCACCAAGGAACTCAAGCCGGTCTGCGGCTGCGACGGCGTGACTTACGGCAACGACTGCATGCGGCAGTCGGCGGGGATCCAGAAGGATCACGACGGCGCCTGCGCGAAGCCGTCGTAGAGCCTCGCCGGCTCAGCCGGTGTACGAGTCGTCCTGCTCGATCTTCGACAGCACCCAGTCGAACTCGCCGCTGGTGATGCCGGCGCCGCAGTGCTCGCACTGGCCGGCCCGGTTGACGTCGAGCGGCGCGCCGCAGTTGGGGCAGACCTTGTCCGCTCGCGGCGCGCCCTTGACCCCGGCGCCGCGGATCAGCGTCCAGTATTCGGAGTAGGCGCGGTCGCGCTTGGGATCGCCGGTGACCACCTCGCCGCTTGGCTTGCGCACGGTGTAGTCCCGCCCCGTCCCCCAGAGGCGGACGGTCAGCGCGTCATAGTGGCGGTCACGCACCACCTTGACCGCCTTCCACTCGCCGACCCGCATCCCCTCCAGGACATTGCGCAGCCCCTCTTTTTCGTACGCGGTGACCCAGTACTGGAGATAGTCGAAGAGCCCGTCCGAGACGTAGGGGCGAGCGCCGTGGAGGTCCCCCTGGGACCATGCAGCGTTGACCTCGCCGTAGATGAGCTGGAGCCGGGCGTGGAGCCCCTCCATGGTCACCCCCGGATCGTCGCGCACCAGCTCGGCCCAGCGGACGTTGAGCTGGGGGTGGAAGATCGTGGGAAAGTTCGTTCCCGCCTCCTGGACATTGGAGGTCAAGGCGGGGGGGCGCTGCTCCAGCCGCACCAAGTCGATCGCCTCGACGCTCCAGTCGAAACGGCCGCCGGAGACCACCTGGCCGCAGTACTCGCAGCGGTCCCCACCCTCCGGGCCGAACGGCGCGCCGCAGTTGGGGCAGTGGAAGGAGCGCTCCTTCTCGGGCGGCTTGGTCTGCACGGTGGCGTCGCGCTCCAGGCGCCAGCGCTCCTCGACGTAGTGGGTGCTCTGCGCGGCTCCCGTCACGCCCACGGTCGCTCCTACGCTCATATTGGCTTCGACTTCGAGCGTCACCACCTCGCGCGCCGGTGAGCCGTCGGGCGCGGCGCCGGCGGATGGGATCGACAGTCCGGCTACGCGCAGGGCGCCGATCACCACCCCGGAGACCGGCGCGCCGGCCGGCTGGCGCTGGGAGAGCTGGGCACGGGCCGCCGCGGAGAGGTACGGCGAGAGCGCCTCGAGGTCGCGCGCGCTGGAGCGCGCCTCGTGGGCGCGGGCGAAGAGGTCGTAGGCGAAGTCCTCGAACAGGACCACCGAGAACTCGGGATCGAGGGTGCGGAGGTCGTCGAGATTGCGCGACGCCGGCGCCGAAGGGGGCGCGGAGGGGCGCGGCGCCGAGGTCCAGTTCTGGGTGCCGGCCGCGCCCGTGCGCTTCTGGTACTGGACGAAGAGATAGACGAGGCCGATCGTCAGCGGGATGCCGATCAGCGGGTGATGGAAGATCAGCCAGAACAGGAGCCGCACGAGCAGGAAAATCAGCCCGCCGTCGCCCCCCCCGCTGCCGCCGCTGCTCCCTCCTGAATAGCTCTGGCCGCCGCCCGCGCGCGCGAACGCCGCCGCCGGCAGCAGGAAGAGCAGGGCGGTCGGGGCCAGCCCGAGGAAAGTCCGCCAGATGCGCTGAAGCGGCCGGTGGGGAAACTTCACGGCTAGCACACCTCGTCCGGCAGCTCGTTTACGTCGTTCTCGCCGTGGACCAGGACGGGTTCCAGGAGAGCGGCGAGCCCGTGGAGCCGCGCCGCCACCGCGATGCCATCCTCCTTGTCGCGGACCGCCCGCTCGATCTCCTCCACCGCCCGCCTCCACCCGTCCGTCGCGGCCAGGGGATCGACTCCGAGATCGGCCACCAACGCCGCCTCCCGTTCAAGGACGGAGACGTAGAGGAGGATGCCGGTCCGCCCGGTCGTGCCGTGGACCCGGCGCTCCACGAACGTCGACCGCGCCGCGGTCTCGACCCGCTGCCGGCGAACGCGCCAGGGGGTGAACACCCGGCCCACACGTGCGCTGCGGGAGGCGGCGATGCCGGCCAGCCCGCCGATCAGCAGGGGATCGATCAGGAGCCAGACGGGCGGGAAGGTCCATGCCGAGGAGAAGAGCTGCACGGCGAGCGCCGCCACTCCAGCCAGGACGCCGGAGATCAGTCCCGCGTGCAGGTAGGAGCCGGTCCGCGCCCGTACCGCCACCACCAGCTCGGCGCTGCAGCGCGACTCGACCGCGCGCACCGCCTCGGAGAGCGCCGTCTTCGACTCTGGGGTGAGGAACGGTTTCGCCATGAAGATCCTGAACGTGCGGGGCAAGTCTATC
>DASWQX010000862.1:0-3465 GCA_036403495.1 Thermoanaerobaculia bacterium | reverse complement strand
GAGGAAGACCAGGCCGTCGACGTTCGGCTTCACCTGGAGCTGCGCCTGCAGGCCGCGCAGCCGCAGGACGAAGATGTAGGCGTAGCACTCCACCAGCAGCTCCTCCAGGGCTCCCCCCTCCCACGCCTCCCAGCCGTAGACGCCGAGATACGCCGGCGGGCTCTCCCAGAGGCCCCGCCGCTTGAGCTCGCCGCGCAGGGCGCTCCGCAACGCGGCCCAGAGCGGCTCCAGGCCCTCCGCGTTCAGCGCCTCGCTCTCCCTCGCCAGCAGGCGGACGTGCTCGGTGAAGACCCCGGGCGCCTCCGCGGCCTGCCCCGGTTCCTTCTTACCCCAGGAGATTCCAGCGATCTTCAAGCTGCCGCCATTTTTTCACAGAAACGGACCGCCGATCCTTCCAGACAAATCCCGCCAGTTTCCGAATCCCGCCCGTTAGTCACTGCCTGAGGCGAGGTTGGGACGTCTCGAAGCCGGCCGGCGAACGACCGGCCTCACCGCTCCGGCGGTGAGGCCCGGATCCCAGAAACGCAAACGAATTTCAACGTTTCTCGAGGCCCGTTCGGCCCCAAAGGGAGAGCTTCATGTCCACGCTGCGTTCGTTCTTCTGCAATGTTGTGTTCTCGATCGCCTGCACCGTTTTCTTTGCGATTCCCCTGCTGACTCTCGCCAACCCCGCCGCGGCCCAGGAGTGCCAGTCGGCCCTGGGGAGCTCGACGGGGATCGTCCCGCTCAGCAACGCCGCTTCGACCTCGAAGTCGAAAGGGGTCGACGAGTGGGATGTCGAAGTGATCAAGTTCTCCACTTCCCTGCCCGGTGTGATCGAAATCGCAGGCACCGGCGACGACGCCGAGGACTCGCTGTACACCGAGGGCTCCTCCTCGATCCATCCGCTCGTCGACAGCGCGACCCTCGCCACGGGCTCACGGACGTTGCGGGCGCTGGTCCCCGCGGGAACCCACTGCATCGAGGTGGCGCCGTCGGAGGACGCGAGCGGCGACTATGAGGTCGTGGCCACCTTCACCGACGTCTGCCACCTCAACGATACGGACGACCACGGCGACAGTTTTCTCTGCGCCACTCTGATGGCCGTCAACGGCAGCGACAGCGGCGAGATCACGTCCGGCACCACCACGGACGTCGACATGTTCAAGTTCGTGTTGACCAGCTCCGCCACGATCACCGTCGCCAGCACGGGGACCGGCCACGTGGCCGGCAACCTCTATGACGGCAGCGGCACCCTCGTCGCCTCGGACAACACCGACCTGTCCGCCGCGACCTTCTCGATCATCCAGTCCCTGGACGCCGGCACCTACTACATCAAGATCTCGGGCGCCAACGAGAGCACCTACGGGATCGGCGTCTCCGCGGCGCCCTGACCGGCACCTCGCAGTCAGTTCCCCGGCGACGGCGACGCATCGTCGTCGTCGCCGGACTCATCGGCCGCCTCGGCATCGACATGGCCGGGGTGGCCGGTCGCTTTCACCTGATGGTTCAGGCGTCCGATCACCAGATCGCGCTCGTCCGGCCGGTAGACCTCGGAAGCCTTGGTGACGCTCCAGGAATATCCGACGATCTTGCCGTCCGGACCGCCATAGAGACGGAAAAGCCCCTCTCCCACGCCGCTGTGAAACTTCCCCTTCGCGTAATGCCGGGTATCGGTCGGGCCGTGGCCGGTGTGCGAGGAGTCGATGACCTCGATCTCATACTGCTCGGTGCCGGCGACGACCGGCTCGGTGGCATGGCGTGGGGTGGGACGCGAGGCGGCGAGCAGCACGTGGCCGGTGGGCTTGTTCCCCGGCGGATACTTGATCGCCAGCACGTCGCCCGGACGGATGTCCGCGATCCGGGTGATCCGGTCGAAGCCGTGGCCGGCCACGATGGCGTCGTGGAATCCCGCGGCGCGCGGAAACCGGCCGTCCAGCCAGGAGGCGAAATCGGCCGCCCGGTAGCCGTAGGCTTGCATGAACAGGTGGGCGACCAGCGCGCTGCACACGCTCCGGTTGCGCGTCTCCGCGGCGCCGCTCACCCCCGACCAGGTGACCACCGTCGGCCGCGACGCATAGAGGTTCGTCTCCGGCGTGACTCCGGCCACCAGCCGCCGGGCCCACTCCAGATGGCCGGGACCGTCCGCCGCCCCCGCGAGGCCGGCGAGCGAGAGGGCGAGGGAGGTGAGTAGCAGGGCGCGTTGGGGCATGGCGTGTCTCCTCGGACGGGGAAAGGGACCTATCGCCCTAAGTCTATGAAGTGGCTCAAGGGGTTGTCAAAGGTGGGCCGCCAAAGGCGAGGCCGCCAAGAACGGGGAGTGGGTCTGGAAGCTCGCGTTCCTGGTTGTGCTTACGCTTCTAAACGTAGTACTTTAGAGGCACGCTATCGATAAGCACTGACCGATCGGCGCACGACAGTCGGCTGGTTGAGTCGGGCCTTTCATGGACCGAAAGGAATTCCTCAGCGAGGACGAGCGGGCAAGGGGCAACCGCCGGTATGCGCTACTTCAACTTCGATCTCCTCATCGAGCAGGCGTCCGACGACAGCCTCGTGGCTCGCGTCCTCGAATCCCCGACGGGACAGGCAAGATCGACCTTCCGCTCTCCTTTCAACCCGATCGAACTCGAGAACCTCATTCTCAAGATCGGGCGGTCTCGCCGCGGTAACCGGAGCTTCGACAACATACCAACCCGGGCGGCTAAGGAATTGGGCGGCAGACTGTTCGGATCGGTGTTCGCCAGCGAGGTCGGGGCGTGCTTGCAGAGCAGCATCTACTATGCGGAAAGCCGGGAAGGAGGTCTGAGGATCCGGTTACGACTCGACGCCCCGGGCCTTGCCGACCTTCCCTGGGAGTACCTCTACAACGCCTCGCTCAACAGCTTCCTGGCCCTCTCCGCGGAAACCTCGTTGGTGAGGTACCTCGACCTGGCGCGGCCCATGAGGCCGCCCTTGCTGTCTCCTCCCCTGAAGGTGCTCGTTTTGATCGCGAGCCCCACCGACTACCCCCAGCTCGCGGGAGAGGATGAATGGAAAATCCTCAATTCTGCCATGCAGCCACTCAGCGCGGCCGGACAGGTGCACCTCGAGCGCCTGGAGCAGCCGACCCTGGCAGCTCTTCAGGCGCGCTTACGTCGCGGCTCCTATCACGTTCTTCATTTCATCGGCCATGGAGGCTTCGACGACCGGGCGCAGGACGGCCTCCTGATCCTCGAAAACAGCCATGGCCGAGGCGACCAGGTCACCTCGCATCGGTTGGCGGCCATCCTCCACAACCACCCCAGCCTGCAACTGGTGGTGCTCAACTGCTGCGAAGGTGCCCGCCTTTCGGTCAATGAGCCGTTCTCCGGCGTGGCGCAGAGCCTCATCCAGCAGGGCGTGCCGGCTGTCATCGCCATGCAGTTCGAGATCTCCGATGACGCGGCGATCACCTTCGGCCGCGTCTTCTATGAGTCCCTTGCGGACGGCTTAGCCGTCGATGCCGCA
>DASWQX010000861.1:0-13605 GCA_036403495.1 Thermoanaerobaculia bacterium | reverse complement strand
GGTGCCGGTGCCGACCAGGAGGGAGCCGTCGGCGGCGCGGGCCAGCGCCCAGATGTACGTCTCGCCGGGATCGAAGAAGACCTCGGCCTTGGCCGGCTTGCCGGGAGTGCCGGGAGGAATCTTGTAGACCTTCCCCTTCGGCGAGGTGCCGGCGTAGACGGTGCCGTCGGGGTCGGCCCAGACGGCGAACACCTCGGGCTCGGGGGCCGCGAAAAGCTCGGTGACGGCGCCCTTGCGGTCGATCCTGAGCACCTTGCCGGCGTTGCCGGTGCCCACCACCCAGCCGTCGCGGTCGACGGCGGCGGTGAGCAGGAAGGGCTCGGAGATCGAGGCCACGCGGTCGACCTTGGGGGCGAGCTGCATGCGGCCGAGCGCGTCGACGCTGACGCCGTCGAAGGTGCCGGCGAGGAAGGCGGCCTGGCTGCGCGCCTGGAAGATCTTGACCTGCGTGCCGCGCGCCGGCAGGGCGGCCGCGGCCGCCAGCAGCAGACCGGCGGCGATCGCTTTGACGCCGGGATCTTTGACGCCGAGATATTGGACTCGCGCTCTCCTCATAAGCCCCCTTAAAATAAGCCCCCTTAAAAGCAGCTCTTATCGGTTTCTTATACGCCGTTGGATGCCACGTCGGTGCCGGGCGTCTCCCCGGTCTCGTCGTCTCCGGCCACCGGCTCGCGGCGGCGCACTTCGAGGTCGATCCTCACCAGCCCCTGGATCGGCACGTCCATCGCCTCGCGCTTCTGCTGCACCACGGCCGAGCGCAGGGCGACCGCGCTCCCCGAGGCCGCGGCGCCCCAGAGGGAGCGCACCGAGCCGGGCAGCCGGGGCATCGCCTCGCCGGCCACCGAGAGGCCGGGACCGCTGTAGATCCCCAGCACCAGCAGGTCGCGCCGCGAGTGGAAGGAACGCAGCAGCTCCAGCGCCTGCGGGAAGCTCACCGGGTCCGAGGGCTCCAGGGCGAGCCGGGCGGCGTCGACGCTGGCGCCGTCGCCCACCAGCAGCGAGTAGGTGCCCGCCTGCAGGTCGCCGGGGAGGTCGATCGGCAGCGAGCGCCGGAAGCGGGCGCCGCGGTAAGGGACGAAGTCAAGGTTGAGCGTCACCCGGTCGCCGGGGTGGACCACCGTGCGGCTGGCGTGGGCGCCCACCAGGTTGGCGAAGGTCGGGTTGTCGGTCTGGCCGACCTCGACCTCGACGGCGTCGACGTCGACCTTCTGCAGCGAGTTCTGCGCCAGGTAGGAGACGATCGAGATCAGGAAGGTCGAGGCCTCGCTGACCGCGCCGTTGCCGTCGAAGCTCTGGCGCACCACCAGGTCGCCGTAGCCGCGGAGGTGGAGGTGGGCGGTCATGTCGAGGCTCTGCGAGCCGCTGGTGTAGCTCGCCGCCTCCAGCCCGGCGACCATGCCGCTCCCCACCAGCAGGGGCATGAACTCGGGGAGCGCGGCGAGGCGCATGTGGTACTCGCGCGGCCGCTCGCTGCCGATCTTCACCACCATCGGCACCATCGGCGCCTCGGCGCCGATCCGCCCCTGGATGCCGGTCTTGCGGTCCTGTTCGAAGGCGCCGATGATCTTGCCGGTATTCGAGATCTTGAACGAGCTGTTGGCGCTCGACAGCACGGTGACCACCTCGGCGGTCGCCATCGGCACCTTCACGGGACCGAGCCCCAGGAAGGGGTGGCCGAAGGCGAGCACCTGGTCGCCGTAGCGGTCGGTCACCGTGCCGTTGGCGGCGAGCTGGAAGTCGCCGTCGACCAGCACGACGTCCACCGCCTGGCCCGGCTTGAGGTCGTCCGGCACCGTGCCGGCCGCCGCCTTGCCGGACGACGCGACGCTCCCCAGCACCTGCCGCAGCAGCCCCTGCGACTGCTCGCCGAAGCCGGTGGCGGTCCACTGCACCGCGGGCGCGGCGCCGTCGGTAAAGCGGGGCAGCAGGCGCGCGAACTGGCGGGCGAGCAGGTCCTTGGGAAGATGGTTGGTGAGGATGTCCGAGAGGTTGATCTGGGGGGGCGGCGGCGACACCGCGATCGGCTTGAGGCCGGAGAGCTGGCGCATCGAGCCGATCGGCGTGATGCCGGCGATCGCCTCGTTGGTGAACGGCCAGCTGAACGCCACCGCGCCGGCGAGCCGGCCGTCGATGAACACCGGGCTCCCCGACATGCCGCCGGCAACGCCACTCTTCTCCAGCCCCTTGCCGGTCAGGCGGCCGAGGATGTAGCTGACGTCCGGGCTGACGTTGCGCATGATGCCGATCACCTCGACGTCGAAGCGCTCGGGCTCGGTGCCGGCGAAGACGGAGAGGCCGTAGCCGTGCTGGCCGCGCTGGATCTCGTTGAGGGCGATCGTCGGCGGCGCGCCGGCCGGGATCGCGGCGGCCTCTTCGGCCCTTTCGGCCTTCGCGGTCGCGGCCTCGGCGGCCGTCAGCGGCGCCGTGCACAGGGCTGCCGCGGCGAGCAGGAGCGCCGTCCGGATCGAGACGCCAAACGCTGGGTGCTTCATGCTTCGTCCTCTCCCGTGGGCCGGGCCGGAGGAGCTTCCCCCCGGGCCGTCGATCGGCCGAGATCCCGTTCCAGGCGCTCGGCGGGAAATCTCCCTGTCCGTAGAACCACGAGCCCCTCTCGTTCTATTGCCACCAGCGTCGACGGCGGACCGCCGGCAAGCACGCCGCCGTCCACCACCATCGCGTCCTCGCCCGCGAGGAGCTCGCCGAGCTCCGCCGGATCGAGGATCGGCTCGGCGCCGCTCCGGTTGGCGCTGGTGGCGGTGATGCCGTGCCCCAGCGCCGCCAGCAGCCCGCGCAGCTCCGCGTGATCGGGCACCCGCACGGCCAGACTGCGCTCTCCGGCCGAGGCCGGCAGCGGGCGCGCGACCGGCAGGATCACGGTCAGCGGCGCCGGCCAGACGGCGAGGAAGCGCTCCACTATATTCGGATCGCCCTGAAAAAGCCGCACGTCCGGATCGATCCCCAAGCCCGCGAGCTGCTCGCGGCCGGCGATCACCACCGGCAGCGCCTTACCCGCCTCGCGCTCCTTGATCCGATAGATCGCCTCGACCCCCATCCGGTTCCAGGGATCGACCCCCAGCCCGTAGCTCGACTCGGTGGGGAACGCCACCACGCCGCCGCGCGCCAGGAGCGAAACCAAGGGCTCGATGGGATCGCCGAAATGGAAGACCCTCACCCCCTGGCCCCCTCTCCCAGCCCTCCGCCCGCCCCCGCCGGGGAGAGGGGGAAAAGGACGATATGGAGAGCGCCTGCCGGGCAGAGGAGGAAAACGCTCATGCAGGCGCGTTGGGGGGGTGGGGGCTCCGAAGGAGCCGAGGCATGTAGCCTGGGGCGTGAGCCCCAGGTGGATGGATTCACACAGACCCAGAGCCCCGAAGGGGCGACGGCGGTTTTTGTCGGAGCGACGTGCCGTCGCCCCTTCGGGGCTTGGGCTTCCTGGGTGCCTCTTTCCTGGGGCTTACGCCCCAGGCTACATGCCTCGGCTCCTTCGGAGCCCCCACGCCCCTCACGCGCCTGAGGGCTCACTTCCGCTTGTGGGCCGCGCCGGCGATCAGCTCGCGGGCATGGGAGAGGGAGGTCTCGGTGATCTGCTTGCCGGCGAGCATGCGGGCGGTCTCCTCGACGCGCGCCTCGGCGTCCAGCGCCTCGACGCTCACGCTGGTGCGGCCGGCGTCCACGCGCTTGCCGACCTTGAAGTGGAGGTCGCCGTGGCTCGCCACCTGCGGCAGGTGGGTGACGGCGAGGATCTGCCCCCCCTTGGCGAGGCGCTGGAGCTTGGCGCCCAGCGCGGCGGCTTCGGCGCCGCCGATGCCGGTGTCCACCTCGTCGAACACCAGGGTCGGCCGCGCCTGTTCGGTCTCTCCCCGCGAGGCGAGCTGGAGGGCGAGGTGGATGCGCGACAGCTCGCCCCCCGAGGCGATGCGCGCCAGCGGGCGCGGCGGCTCCCCCGGGTTGGGCGCGAAGAGGAAGACGACCTGGTCGACGCCGTCGCGGCCGAATTCGATCTCCTCGTCCTGGAAATCGCCTTCCTTCAAAACGAGCGGGCTGCCGGCGCGGCGGCGGCGCTCCAGCGCCACGCTGAGCCGCGCGCGGGCGAGGCCGAGATCCTTCAGCTCCCCCTCGATCCGCGCGGTCAGCGCCCTCCCCCACTCCTCGCGGGCGGCGGAGAGTGCCTGCGCCGCGTCGCGGTAGGCGGCGAGGGCAGCGGCGACCTTCCCCGCCAGCTCGTCGCGGTCGTCGGCGTCCCCTTCGAGCTCGGCCAACTCTGAGGCGATCTCGGCCCGCCGGGCGAGCACCGCCGCGGAATCACCGCCGTGCTTGCGGAACAGCCGCTCGAGGGTGGCGAGGCGCTCCTCGATGAAGTCGAGCCGCGCCGGATCGGCCTCCAGGCCGTCGAGCCGGTGGCGCAGCGAGCGGGCCGTCTCCTCCAGGCGGATGCGGGCCTCGTCGATCTCCAGCCGCCAGGCCGCCGCGGCGGGCTCCCAGGCCTCGACTTCGGCGAGCAGCGAGGCGGCCCGGGCCGCGCGGTCGACCGCCGCGTCCTCCTCCTCGACCAGCAGCGCGAAGGCGGTGCCGAGCGCCACGGTGATCGCCTCGGCGTTGCGCAGCACGTCGCGCTCCGTCCGCAGCGCCACCTCCTCGCCGGCGAGCGGCTTGGCGTCGTCGATCTCGGAGGCCTGGAAACGGAGGAGGTCGATGCGCTCGCGGCGCATGCGGTCGTCTCCGGACAGGCGCTCCAGCCGCTCGGCGAGACGCCCATGGCTATCGAAAGCCTCGGCCACGCGGGCCAGGAGCGGCACCGCCGCCGCGCCGCCGCTGCGGTCGAGCATCGCCCGCTGGAGGTCGGGCTCGATCAGGCCCAGCTCGTCGCGCTGGCCGTGGATTCGCAGCAGGTAGGGAGCGAGATCAGCGAGGAGCCGCAGGGTCGTCGGCTGGTCGTTGACGAAGACGCGGTTGCGCCCGCTGCGGCCGATCTCGCGGCGCACCAGCACCTCGCCCCCCTCGATCTCGAGCCCGGCATCTTCGAGGACCGAGCGCCACCCCTTCCCCTCCGGCTCGAAGACGCCGGAGACGGTGAGCGCCTCGGCCCCCGTGCGCACCATGTCCGTGCTGGCCCGCGCGCCGGCGAGCAGCGACAGCGAGTCGACCACGATCGACTTGCCCGCGCCCGTCTCGCCCGACAGCACGTTGAACCCCGCCCCGAACTCGACGGCGGCTTCGGCCAGGACGGCCAGGTTGCGGACGTGGATCTCGCGGAGCACGTCGGAAGGGTATCAGAGGGGAACGCCGCCTCAGCGGTGTGCCGTCACCCCCACCTGCCGGCACATGTCGAGCACCGGACAGGAGGAGCACTTCGGCAGCTTCCCCGTGCAGACGCGCTTGCCGAACGGGACGAGCAGACGGTTGATCTCCACCCAGTACTTCTTCGGGAGCTTCTCCTCCAGAGCCGCCATGGTCTTCTCCGGCGTCGGCACGTGGACGTATCCCCAGCGGTTGGTGACCCGATCGACGTGCACGTCCACTCCGATCCGCGCCTGCCCGCAGGCGATGCCAAGCACCAGGTTGGCGCACTTGGGGCCGACGCCCGGGAACGCGAGCAGGACCTCGGCCTCGCACGGCAGATCGCCCCCGTGATCCGCCACGATGCGCCGCGCGATCTCCCGGATCTGGCGCGCCTTGGGCTCGTGAAACGTGCTGGAGCCGATCGCTCCGTCGATCCGCTCCACTGGCAGCCGGCTCACCGCCTCCGGCGTGCGGGCGAGCGCGAAGAGCCGGCGCGCGCAGACCAGGGTGGTCTCATCCAGGGTGCGGATCGAGATGATGCAGGCGGCCAGCAGCTCGAACGTCGAGGCGAATCCCTCGTCCGCCAGCTCGAACATCGCCGCCTTCGCGAACGGCCGGACGGCCTCGTCGATCCGCTCCAGGACCCGATCGATGTCGAAAGGTTGCTTGCTCATGAGCCCTCGCTTCCCGCGCGTTGCGTGTTTCGAGGGCTATCTTATGCCAGGTTATGTCAGCGCGCGGCGGGAGTCTCGTCCTTACGGTACCGCCCCGCTCCACTTGGCGAGGCTCCCCAGCTCCAGGCCGTCGTAGAACAGCGGCGTGGTCCGGACGCAGTCGACGGCGATGCTGTAGCGGTCGCCGGCGGCCACCATCTGGAAGTCGGAGACGTGGAGGGCGGCGAGGTCGTGGGACCCGAGGAGGCCGCTCCATTTGGCGGTGGTGAAGGTGTCGTTCTGGGCCGTGAGGGCGATGGTACCGCCGTCGGCGAGCAGGATGCCGTACTTCTGCATCGCCCGCGCCACCACCCGCGCGCCCTCGTTGGGCAGGCTCGCGAGAGGATAGTCCGCGCGCAGGCGGAGCCGCGTGCCATAGGGGGGCGCCGACGGCGGGCCGCTGGTGGGGTTGGTCGTGTGCGTCGCCGGGTGAACGTAGACGTGCTGGCGGATCCGGCTGTTGGGCAGGATGAAGCGGATGGCGTGATCGATGTGGCCGGCCGCCACCTCGTCGGCGCTGAACAGCAGGGGCGCCATGGGAAAGCCGGCGCCGTCCGCGCTGGTGCAACCCTGGCCGCGCGCGATCGGCGGATAGGTGAGGCTCGTGTCCCACACAGCGAGGCAGCCCCCCTGGAACTGGCAGGTGGAGAGGTCGGTGATGTTGGCCCGCCACATCTCGTAGAGCTTGTGGGTCGACGGGGAGACGACGAGCAGATGGCAGTCGCCGTCGCCGGTGCACTCATAGCCGCTCTCGCCCTCCAGCGCGCCGCCCACGGGCACCGGGATCGGAACGTGGTCGCAGTCGGGATTGAAGAAGTCATCCGTCGGCGTGAAGGGGCAGAGGTGCGTGCCGGCGTCGGCCTGCAGTACCTCGATCGAGAAGTCGATCTGCATCTGACCGCCGCCCCAGCCCACGCCGTTGAGCCAGTTGATCACCAGCGACGACTCGGCGTCGAGGGGTGCAGCGGAGATGTCCTGATACCAGGGAGCGTCGGCGGGAAAATAGGGCCCGTGCCCCGCCGGAGGCGGACCTTGGGCCTCCGCGGAGAGGGCAAAGAGGAGCAGCCCGCAGAGGGCTGCGCCACACCGCATTTCAACCCATGCCTGAATCGCCATAGAGTGATTCTACGTCGACCCGGGCACGGAGGGAAAGCAGAAAGGACCACCCAAGCCAGATGGTCCCCATCTCATTCCTTTTTATCGGGAGCGCCTGGAGGCGCGAAGAGATTAGATTTCAGGCAATCTTGTTGACGTTCTCAGCCGCCGGGCCCTTGTTGCCCTGGACAACGTCGAACTCGACCCGGTCGCCCTCGGCCAGGCTCTTGAAGCCCGAGCCCTGGATGGCCGAGTGATGCACGAAGAGGTCCTTGCCCCCATCCTCCGGCGTGATGAAGCCGAAGCCCTTGGTGTCATTGAACCACTTCACTTTTCCAGTGTTCCGCATGTCTTTTGTCTCTCTTTCTTTCGTTCGGCCACAAACACAAAAGGGACCCTCGTAGCACCAGGTCCCTTTCGTAATTTGATGGCTTGGGTACCCTAGAGTCAACCATTGACTCCACAGCAGGGCTGAAGACTATACCCATCCGTCCGCCCAAGTCAACTCCCAGGCGGCAAGGAATGCGCGTCAAGGCCTGAGCCAGTCCCGGATCCGGTCGTAGACCTCGGGCCGGCTAAGCAGGTCGAGGTGGTTCATGCCGGCCCCGATCCACTGCCGGGACTCGGGGAACGCCAGAGAGCGGCCGGGCTCCGCGTGAAGGCCCAGGGCACTCTCCAAGGGCACGAGGCCGTCGCCCAGCAGGCGGTCGTTGAGGTCGCCCGGCGTCTTCCCCGTGGTCGCGGCCACCGCATAGCAGCGCACGCCCTCCGGCAGCGGCACGGGCCGCCGGGCGTCGCGCGCGGGCTCGAACCGGTCGCGCCCCCGCCAGTCCTCGTCGAGCAGGTTGCCGTGCCGCAGATCGGTGATCCCCGCGCTACGGACCTTCCCCAGCCGCGCGAACGGCGCGGCGTAGGGCGCCGCCTCCAGCAGCACGTCCACCCAGTTGCCGCCGCGCTCGAGCGGCGCGCCGTGGTGGGGCGTGCCGAGGAACACGAGATGCCGCAGGCGCCGCACCCACTCCTGTCCGGCGGCGGCGCCCTGGAAACAGGCGCTACGGGAGATCAATCCGCCCATGCTGTGAGCGACGATCGCCAGCTCCTCCACCGGCACCGGCCAATGATCGATCAGAGCCTGCAGCCGGTCGGCGAACGCGCGCCCGTTGATCGATACATGAAGGCCGCTGTTGTAGTGCAGATAGACCGGCGTATAGCCGAGGTCGCGGGCCAGCGCCGCGCCGTGATCGTGGCCGCGGCGCTCCCACTGCCGATCGTTCAGGCAGAGGCCATGCGCCAGCACGACGATCTTTCCGCTCACCGGCCCGTCGCCCTTGCGCCGTAGCGACATCGAGATCGCCAGCGGATTGCCGCTCGCCTCCAGGTGATCTCCCAGCACGCCGTTCAGCGCCGCCAGCAGCGCCTCGCGGCGCGGCGACGACTCTCCCTCGCCTTCCCCGCGCAGCCGCGCGGCCAGCGGCGCGAGCAGAGCCTCGGCGCCGGCGCCCACCAGGCGCGTCACGCCGCGGACGCTGCCATACACCAGGCCCGCGATCGCCCGCTGCGGCAGGCCGAGCGGACCGGCGATCTCGCGGTGCACGGCCTCGACCAGGTCCGTCACCCCGGTGGTCGCCTCGGTCGCCAGCCGGGCGAGGCCTCGCAGGTCGGAGAGGTGAACGGAACCGGTCCTCGTCATGGAAACCTTTTAAACTCCGCGGCGCGAGGTCGCCGCTGAGCTTGGATGCGCGCCATGACGGCAGTATAGCGGCCTTCACGGGGATCGTTGAGGAGCGCTGTCCCGTTCGCACCGACAGCAAGCACTGCAATACTGTAGATAGCGCTTCACCGCGAGGCGCCACCCCGGGCCCGGGCACAACTTCATGGACACGCTGCTCCCGACGCAGCAAGGAGAACTTGTATGACGACGCTCGTCCGTACGGCTACCCTGCGGGGGCTCCTGCTTGGCGCTCTCCTGTCGATCCCGGCGGCGGTGATGGGTCAGACGCTGCCGCCGCCGGCCCGTTTCATCACCTTCCTCGACATGCGCTGCTATCAGATCACCAATCAGCCGCCGCTCGGCCTGCCGTTGCGGCTGGATCACCTCAATCCCGTCTTCGTGGCGAAGGGCATGCCTGCCGAGCAGGTCACCCTGGGCGTGCCGCAGGACCTCTGCGTGCCGGTCCAGAAGAACACCTACGCGCCCCCTCCGGACGTCCTGCCGTTCATCCAGTACGTCGACTGGAAGTGCTACGCGATCAGCGGCCCCTCCCTCGACCTGCCGCTCCATCTCGACCACCTCAACCCGGTGATCGCGGGAATGTTCGGGCCGAGCGACGACGTGGTGGTCCGCCGGCCGCAACAGCTCTGCGTTCCGGTGTCGAAGAACAGCCAGGTCGTGCCGCCGGAGGTCCTGCGCCTGGTGCAGTTTCTCGACGTCAAGTGCTATGGGGTGGACGCCACCACGAAGGTGTTCGGCAACATCAACCTGACGCACCTCAACCCGCTGTTCGCCAAGCTGCCGACGGAGACCGCCACGATCGTCGGCCCCACGGCGAGCCAGCTCTGCGTGCCGGTCGCCAAGAACGGCATGACGCCGCCGGCGGACGTCCTGCCGCTGATCCAGTACTCGGACGTCCTCTGCTACGCTCTCAACGGGCGTCCGCTCAACGCGCAGCTCAAGCTGACCCATCTCAACCCGGTGCTGATCGGTCTGGGCGCGCAGCCGGAGGACGTCTTCGTGAGTAATTCCGACAAGCTCTGCGTGCCGGTGGCCAAGGAAGGGAACTTCCCGCCGGACGGCACGGCGACGACGACCGCCGCCGCCTCGGGCGGTGCCGCGAAAAAATAGCGGCGACACCGATTTCCGGCCCGTGAGTCTCGACCAGAATGGGCGCACGAAGGGCGGTCCGCCGAGGCCGCCCTTGTTCTTTCGGCTGATCTTTCAGCTAATCCTTCGCCCGGTTGAACGTCGAGGGGAGGAACTCGGGGTCTTCCTGCGCGCGGCGCTCGAAGCTGAGGAAGTCGTAGTAGCCGCAGCGGTTGGTGCCGGGGTAGGTGCGGCAGATGTCCGGCCGGGCTTCGTAGACGGTGCAGCGGCGGGTCTCGCGGTCGATGAACTTGCAGATGGTGCCGTAGATCGCGTCCGGCTGATGCCGCAGCACGACTTCGCCAGGTTCCTCGCTCTTCTTGGTAAACTTCCGCGCGACGACCTCGGGAGGCAGATTCAGATAGGCCGCCAGCCGGCGAACGTCGGAGTCCTGCACGGGGATGCGCGGGTAGGAGCAGCAGTAGGAGGGACAGCGGTCGCAGCAGAAGAAGTTGGCCATGGTGAAGTCCGTCAAGGGAGTCTAACCATTTCGAAGCGAATGTCTACTCCGGAGGTTGACATGAACGGCAAGGTCGCGTCCCATCTCACCGCAGCGCTCCTCCTGGCGCCCGCCGCGTGGAGCGCCGCACCGGTCCCGGAGGCGGTCCTGCAGGTGCCGGAGAGCATCACGGCGCAGGGGGTGCCGCCGATCCCCGCGCGCAGCGTCGAGGACCTCCTCCCTTACGAGAACATCCGCACGGCGAGCTTCGCCGACTGGCATCCGACGGATCGGCGGCTGCTGATCCGCACCCGCTTCGCCGAGAGCCCGCAGCTCCACGAGGTCGCCATGCCGATGGGCGCCCGCACGCAGCTCACGTTCTATCGCGATCCGATCACCGAGGCCCTCTACCGACCGGGCGATCCCGAGCAGGTGATCTACACGCTCAACGAGGGCGGCGCCGAAAACTTTCAGTTTTTCCTGCTCGACCGCCGCACCGGCAAGGCGCGGCGCTTCTCCGACGGCATCCACCGCTACGTCTCGCCGCTCTGGTCGCGCGACGGCAAGCTCCTCGCCTACGCCTGCAACGCCCGCAACGGCAAGGACATGGACATCTACGTAGCCGATCCGGCGGCGCCCGGCAGCGAGCGGCGGATCGCCGTGCAGGGTTCCTGGGCGCCGATCGACTGGAGCCCGGACAACCGCCGCCTCCTGCTCTTCGAGTTCGTCTCCGCCAACGAGGCCTATCTGCACTGGGTGGACGCGGCGGGGGGCGAGGTCCATACGATCACTCCGCGCGCGCCCCGACCGGACGCGCTGACCGTCTCCTATCAGGGGGGGCGCTGGTCGGCCGACGGCCGCTCGGTCTACACGCTCTCGGACCGCGACAGCGAGTTCCTGCGCGTCGTGCGGCTCGACGTCGCGACCGGCGCCTCGACTCCGCTCTCCAGCGGCGTCCATTGGGATGTCGAGCTGTTCGACCTCTCCAGCGACGGCCGGGTGGCGGCGTTCTTCGTCAACGAGGACGGGGTCAGCAAGCTCCACTTCCTCGACATCGCCAGCGGCGCTCCCCTGCCGGCGCCCGAGCTGCCGGCGGGAGTCGCCGGCAGCATCGGGTTCCGCCCC
This sequence comes from Thermoanaerobaculia bacterium, assembly GCA_036403495.1. Lineage (GTDB taxonomy): Bacteria > Acidobacteriota > Thermoanaerobaculia > Multivoradales > UBA5704 > DATARR01. The sequence goes on along the minus strand of DASWQX010000861.1, from coordinate 2,093 downwards.
GGCTCGCACGAGGTGGGCTTCGATCTGAGCTGGGCCCGCTCGCCCTCGGACGTCTACAGCTACGATCCGGACTCGAAACGGCTCGAGCGCTGGACGGCCAGCGAGGCCGGCGGTCTCAATCCCACGGGCTTTCCGCTGCCCGAGCTCGTGCACTACCCCAGCTTCGATCACCGGTCGATCCCGGCCTTCGTCTTCCGGCCGGCGGCGGACCGTTTCAAGGGGAAGCGCCCGGTCTACATCAGCATCCACGGCGGGCCGGAGGCGCAGGCGCGGCCGCTCTTCCTCGGAAGCATGAACTACCTGCCGGACGAGCTCGGGATCGCGCTGATCTATCCCAACGTGCGCGGCTCGCTGGGCTATGGCAAGACCTATCTCAAGCTCGACAACGGCCGGCTGCGCGAGGATTCGGTGAAGGACATCGGCGCGCTGCTCGACTGGATCGCCACCCAGCCCGACCTCGACCCGGCGCGGGTGATGGTCGCCGGCGGCTCCTACGGCGGCTACATGTCGCTCGCCTCGATGACCTTCTACAGCGACCGCCTCTGCTGCGGCTGGGACACGGTGGGGATCAGCAACTTCGTGACCTTCCTCCAGCACACGCAGGGGTACCGCCAGGACCTCCGCCGCGCCGAGTACGGCGACGAGCGCGACCCGGAGATGCGCGCCTTCCTCGAAGGGATCGCGCCGGTGAACCACGCGAAGAAGATCACCAAGCCGCTGCTGGTGAGCCAGGGCGCGAACGATCCTCGCGTGCCGCTCGCCGAGTCGGACCAGATCGTCGCCGCGGTCCGCGGCAACGGCGTGCCGGTCTGGTACCTCGTCGCGCGCGACGAAGGGCACGGCTTCGGCAAGAAGACCAACACCGACTACCAGCGGGCGGTGCTGTTCGAATTCCTGAGAAAATTCTTGCTGGGAGAGAAGTAGGCCCTCATCACCCCGGCCCTCTTCTCCCGTCCCCTCCCGCCCTCCCTCACCGGGGAGAAGAGGGGGCCCTGCGATGAAGCCGCTCCTCAGTCCCTGCATTGTCTTTCTCCCCTCTCTCCCGGTGAGGGAGGATGGGAGGGGACGGGAGAGAGGGGCCGGGGGAGTGAGGGTTCGGAGGGCAGGTCGTCCCAGCGGGCAGGGATGCCTGGAAGCGCTCTTTCCTACCCCTGCGGCCCCGAATAGATCGCCACGCGGTTGCGCCCGCTCCGCTTGGCGCGCAGCAGGGCCTGGTCGGCGGCCTGGTAGAGGGCGAGGGGGGCGGTCATCTCGCGGGTGAGCTCGGCGACGCCGAAGGAGCAGCCCACGAGGATGCGGATCTCGCCGTAGCGGTGCTCGAAGCCGGCGATGCGGTCGCGGAGCTTGACGGCGAGCGCCTCGGCCCCTTCGAGGGCGGTCTCGGGGGCGAGGATGGCGAACTCGTCGCCCCCCATCCGCGCCAGCACCTGCTCGGGGCGGACGAGGTCGCGGGCGAGCGACGCCACCTGCTTGAGGATGAAGTCGCCGCAGAGGTGGCCGTAGCTGTCGTTGATCGTCTTGAACTCGTCGAGGTCGAAGGTGATCATCGACAGCGGCCGGTGGTGGCGCGCGGCGCGGGCGTGCTCGCGCTGCAGCTCCTCGTCGAACTTGCGCTTGTTGAAGATCTCGGTGAGACCGTCCTTGGCCACCAGCTCGTAGATCGCCAGGTGGTAGGCGCTCTCGACGTCCTGCTCGTGGAGGAACTTGAAGTGGACGGCGGCGGTCTGGAAGCGGTCGCCGCTGCGCAGCGTGGCGCGGCCGTGGATCGGCTGGCCGTTGATGTAGGTGCCGTTGGTGCTCCCCAGGTCCTCGACGGTCACCACCGGCCCCAGGTAGCGCAGGCGCGCGTGTTTGCGCGAAATCGACATCACTTCCGGCAGGCTGATGCCCACCGCGGCGGAGCGGCCGATCTCCAGGGTGGTGCCGGGGGAGAGGCGGAAGCGCGAGCCCAGCCGCTGGTTCTCCGGATGGGCGATGAGGATGATGTCGGCTTCGGTCTCGATCTGAGAGAGCGCGATCAACCCGCGCTCGCGGGAGGCCCCCTCGAACGTCTGCGTCATCCCGCTCTCGTGAATCGGCGAGATGTCGATGTC
>DASWQX010000860.1:0-4426 GCA_036403495.1 Thermoanaerobaculia bacterium | reverse complement strand
GACGCAGCTCTGGGTGGGCATCGCCACCACGAGCGCCATCTCGCGCGGGAAGTTGACCGCCGGCGGATCCGGAGGAAGCGAGTCGCCGCCGTTCTGCCGCAGCGAGGCCCAGAGGGCGGTCCAGGTGTCGGCGTCACGGGCGACCGCGCGGACCTCGCCCCCGGACTGCCCCGGAACCGACCGCTGGAGGACGGTCGTGAAGGTCACCGGCTTGCCGGTGCCGGCGCCAGCGGGTTTTTTGACTCCGGGTGGAGCCGCTCCGGCGCTGGCGCAGGCGAGGGCCAGGAGGGTCGCGGCCGAGGTCAGCTTGAAGAGAGTGGCGGGCCTTCTCATGACGCCCTCGCCAGCGATTCCAGGACGTGCTCGTCGATCCGCTCGTGCGACTGGGCGACGATCCGGTTTTTGGCGTCGACGAAGACCAGCGACGGCTCGTGCGCGCGGCACTCGGCGTCCTCGTAATCGGAATAGGTCGCGATGATGATCACGTCCCCCGGGCCCGCCTTGTGGGCGGCGGCGCCGTTGAGGATGATCTCGCCCCGTCCCGGGGTGCCCGGGATGGCGTAGGTCGCGAGGCGCTCGCCGTTGGTGCAGTTGTAGATCTCCACCCGCTCGAACTTCACGAAGTCCGCGGCTTCCATCAGCAGGGGATCGATGGTGATCGACCCCTGGTAGAGGAGGTTGGCGTCCGTCACCGTGGCGCGGTGGATCTTCGACTTGAGAAGCGTCCGCTTCATGACCTTATCTCTCCTCGGCAATCAGCCGAATGTTGTCGATGAGTCGCGTCCCCCCGATCCGTACCGCCAAGGGGAGCACCAGCCGGCCGTGCAGCGCTTCTGCCAAGTGACCGACCGGCCGGAACGTGTCAGCGTCCACCACCTCGGCATATTCAACACGCACGAGGGGCTCTGTATTCAAAACCTCGGCCATCCGCGCGCGCACGGCATCGCCCGAGCGCTCGCCCTGGGAGATGGCGGTCTCCGCCGCGCGCAGGGCGCGGTGGAGCACCGTCGCCGCCTGCCGCTCCGCGGGGGAGAGGTAGGCGTTGCGGGAGGACATGGCGAGACCGTCCGCCTCGCGGAGGGTGGGGCCGGGAACGATCTCGACCGGCAGGTGCAGGTCGCGCACGAGCTGCCGGATGAGCGCGAGCTGCTGGGCGTCCTTCTCGCCGAAGACGGCGAGGTCGGCGCGCACCAGATTGAACAGGGCGGTGACCACCGTGGCCACGCCCCGGAAGTGCCCGGGCCGGAAGGCGCCCTCAAGCCCCTCGGCGGCGCCGGCCGGCTCGACGAAGGTGGCATGGCCGGGCGGATAGAGCGTCTCCACCTCGGGAAGGAAGAGGAGGTCGCAGCCGGCCTCCTCCAGCATCCCCGCATCCTTTTCCGGCTGGCGCGGATAGCGGCCGAAGTCGTCGTTGGGGCCGAACTGGGTCGGATTGACGAACACCGACGCCACCACCTTGGACGCGTGCGCGCGGGCCAGCCGCACCAGCGACAGGTGCCCCGGATGGAGCGCGCCCATGGTCGGCACGAAACCGATCCGCTCGCCGGCGGACCGCCAGGAGTCGACGGTGCGACGGAGGTCGTCGGCGGTGGTGGCGATCAGCATGGGGGGACCCCGTGGTGGATCGAGGCCGTCGCCGTCATCGGTATGGTGGTCGACGCCGTCACCGGCCGGGATTGAAATCCCGGCCTACCGACGGCCGTCCCATACGGGACTTCCTCGAAATAAGCCCCGGCCAGGGGCGACCGTAGGTAGCCCGGGATTTCAATCCCGGGCTGCGGACGGCGTCGATCCACCACGAACGCTCGCATCACCTGATCCCCATTCTCCTCACCCATACAACTTCGCCGGCTCGTCCACCGGCCGGGGAGCGCCCCCGCCGTACCCTTCCTCGGGCGCGGGGAAGCGGCCGGCGCGGACGTCCGCCGCGTAGCGTTCGATCCCTTCCCGGGAGAGCCTGCCGAGCTCGGCGTAGCGCCGCACGAAGCGGGGCGCGATCCGTTCCTCCATGCCGAGGAGGTCGTGGTAGACGAGGACCTGGCCGGTGCAGCCGGCGCCGGCGCCGATGCCGATCGTGGGGATCGAGAGGCGCGCGGTGACCTCGGCGGCGAGGTCCGAGGGAACGCATTCGAGGACTAGCGAGAAGGCGCCGGCGGCCTCCGCCGCTTCGGCCGCCTGGAGGATGTGCTCGCGCGCGGCGTCGCCCCGTCCCTGGACCTTGAAGCCGCCCAGGCGGTGGACCGACTGCGGGGTGAGCCCGAGGTGGGCCATCACCGGCACCTCGGCGCCGGCGAGGGCCGCCACCAGCTCTGGGCGATGCCCTTCGATCTTGATGCCCTGGGCGCCCGCCTCCTTGACGAAGCGGATGGCGTTGGCCACCGCGGCGTCGGGTCCCAGGTGGAACGAGCCGTAAGGCATGTCCGCGATCAGCAGGGCGCGCTTGACGCCCCGGCGGACGGCCTTGGTGTGGTGGATCATCTCGTCCATCGTCACCGACAGGGTGTCGGGATGGCCGAGGACGACCATGGCGAGCGAGTCGCCCACCAGGACGATGTCCACGCCGGCCGCGTCGGCCGTCTTGCCTTGAGGAAAGTCATAGGCGGTCACCATGACCAGGTGATCGCCGCGTTCGGGTGCCGCCGCCACCCAGGGGACCGTGACGGTCTTCGGCTCTCCAGCCATCCGAAGCTCCTTTCAGTCGTAGGTCCAAATACAAAAAGCCCTTCCGCGCGCATAGACGGAAGGGCCTTTGGCGGGCCCGCGGGTTCGCGGCAATCCTGACGAGAGGTGGGAGGTGGCTGTCCCCGCCGGGGGATCAGGCCCTCGCTCGCCGGCGCCGCGCCGCAGGGGGCGCTGTGCTCCGTCCCGGTCCCGCCTCAGCGGGATCCAAGCGGTTGGAAGTACTCGGTCCCCTTGATGGGCTTCGCGAGTCGGTGCAACAGCTCGTCGAAGTCCTCGGGTCGCTGGGGGAAGTTCAAATGCCTCGTGTCCACCACCAGCAAGGGTGACCGGCTGTAGTAATGATAGTAGTGATTGTACGCGTCAATCAACTCCGCCAGGTATTCTTCTGAAATCGTCTTCTCGATGTTGCGCGCCCGCTTGCGGATGCGGTCCATGCAGGTGCCCACGTCGGCGACCAGATGGATGACCAGATCGGGCACCGGGATCTGCGGCTCCAGCAGGGCGTAGAGCTTGTCGAACAGCATCAGCTCGTCGTCCGTCAGGTTCAGGTAGGCGAAGATCCGGTTCTTCCAGAACGTGTAGTCGGAGACCAGGACGCGGTCGAACAGGCCGCGCTGGGCCAGCTCGCGCTGCTGCTTGAAGCGCGAGAGGAGGAAGTAGAGCTCGGTCTGGAAGGCGGCGCCGGGGCGGTCCTGGTAGAAGTCGCCGAGGAAGGGGTTGTCCACGTCCTCGAGGATCTTCACCCCCTCGAAGTGCCGGGTCAGCAGCTCGACCAGCGTCGTCTTGCCGACGCCGATCGGGCCGTCGACCGCCAGATAGTGGAACCCGAGCGTGTCCGGCTTCAAGTCAGGAGGCCGCTTTAGGAAGCCGCGGAGGCCGGCGTGGTCGCCGCCATGGAGTTGTACAGCGTGTCGCGCTCGACCGGCACGAAACCCGCCTCGCGCACGATGCGCTCGAGCTCGGGCCGCGAGAGCTGCTGCGAGGTGCCGGCGCCGGCCATGTGGTAGATCTTCTCCTCGACGATCGTGCCGTCCATGTCGTCGGCGCCGAAACGGAGCGCGATCTGGGCGAGCTTGGGGGTCACCATCACCCAGTAGGCCTTGATGTGCGGGATGTTGTCGAGCACCAGCCGCGCGGTGGCGATGTGGCGCAGGTCCTCCGTCCCGGTCGTGTGGTACTTCAGGCCCATGTAGTTGTTCTCGGGGTGGTAGGCGAGCGGGATGAAGGCGTTGAAGCCGCCGGTCTCGTCCTGGAGGGCGCGCAGGCGCAGCAGGTGGTCGACCTTGTGCTCCGGCCGCTCGACGTGGCCGTAGAGCATCGTGCAGTTGCTCTTGATCCCCATCTTATGGGCGATGCGGTGGACCTCGATCCACTCGTCGGCGTCGAGCTTGCCGTCGCAGATGATCTCGCGCACCTCGGGGTGGAAGATCTCGGCGCCGCCGCCGGGGAGCGACCCCAGGCCCGCGGCGCGCAGCTTCTCCAGGACCTCGGCGATCGACAGCTTCTCGCGCTTGGCGAACCAGCCGATCTCGATGGCGGTGAAGGCCTTGAGGTGGGCCCTGGGGAAGCGCGCTTTGAGGCCGCGCAGCATCTCCTCGTACCAGGCCATCGAGAGGTCCGGATGGAGGCCGCCGACGATGTGGAACTCGGTGACCTGGTTGCCCCCCTGCTCGGCGGCGTGGGCGTACACCTGCTCGTGGGTCATCTCCCAGGCGTGGGACTCGCCGGGCAGGGCCGCGAAGCT